>VBHS01000053.1 GCA_005881295.1 Chloroflexota bacterium | reverse complement strand
ACATTGACGCGCGCATCAAGCTTCGGATTTTTGGTCGAGACGGCGACGCTATGTTGCGCGGCCTGGTGGCAGACGACTTCTGGTTGCACACTATCGAAAATCTTGTTCAGGCTGTCTTCATCGGTGATATCGACACGAAAGAAACGTGCCTGAGGGTTCAGGTTCGTGTTCTTTCCACCGCCCTCTTCCCACAGGTTGTCTACCACAGCGACCTGGTGTCCTGCCGCGATACATTGATCGACAATATGAGAGCCGATGAAACCCGCTCCACCAGTCACTAATATCTTCATCTAAAGTAAATACCCTTTCTATAAGAATTCCGCCTGTCCTCAAGTGAATTATACCAATTGCTCCAGGGCGATCTGCAGTTCTTTGGGGTGCGTCAAAACAGGGAAGATACTCAAGCCTGTTTCCTGGTGCAGGCGTTGGAGCGCGTCGCGATCCTGTGGATTTAACATAGCCACCGTAAGCATATTGCGCTCGCGGCCAACAGGATAACAGTGA
>VBHS01000052.1 GCA_005881295.1 Chloroflexota bacterium | reverse complement strand
TTAATACCAACATCCGTACGTTTCTGGTGATCGCTGATCGTGAAGTGCAATCGGTCCAAAGGGAAGAAAGCAGGATATCCCCTGGCAATCTCTTATGGAATATGTGGCACATTCTGCGTTCAGGACGTGGTCAGCGAGCTCTCGCGTGGCTGGTCGCGCTTGTGCTCATCGTCGTGGATATTGCGCTTGTTGGTCAGCATGTCCTTGTCCGCTACCAGTCCTACCATGCCTTCGCCTACGACCTGGGCAACTTCGATCAGGCCGTCTGGAATACCCTGCATGGTCATCCCTTTCGCTTCACCAACCGTTCTCTCGATTGGTTTGGGCCTCCGACGCGTTTAGGTGTGCATGTCGAGCCGATCCTGCTCCTGATCGCTCCGCTGTACCTGCTCCATAGCGGTCCTGAGACGTTGTTGCTGTTGCAAACGATGGCGCTGGCACTCGGAGGCATTCCTCTGCTGAGGCTTGCGCTGCGTCGCCTTCCAGAACACCCGCTCGTGGCTGCCGCCTTCGTGGGGGCCTACCTCGCCACGCCTGAAATCCTGGGCGAAGCCCTCTATGATTTTCATGCCGTGGCCCTGGCCACCCCGCTGCTGCTGCTGGCCCTCTGGGCGCTTGATGCGCAGCGCTACCGTTGGTTTGTTGTCGCGGCCGTGCTCGCTGCCCTCTGTAAAGAAGAGGTCGCGCTTTCGCTGATCCCGCTTGGCCTCTTCATCGCCTTCCGGCAGCGGCATCCCCGCCTGGGCGCTGCTGTGTCCTTGCTGTCACTGACGTGGGTTGCACTTTGCTTTCTGGTCATATTGCCACACTTCAACGACCATGCTACAGGAGGGAGCCTCTTCTGGCCTCGCTATGCCTGGCTGGGTAGTTCCCCGGGCACGGCGCTGCCCAATGTCCTCACGCACCCGTGGCTGCTCTTCTCTCCGCTCCAGAACCCGGCCAGGCGAGACTATCTGGCGGTGCTGCTTAGGACAGGTGGGGGGTTGGGCCTATTCGCGCCTGCCGTTTGGCTCTCCGCCTTGCCCGACGTCGTCATCAACGTCCTCAGTACCCATAAGGAGCAGTATAGCGGCTTCTACCAGTATAATGCCGTGATTCTGCCCTACCTGATGGCGGCTGCCATCTCCGGTACGGCGGCGTTCTGCCATGCCAGGAGGCGCACCGAATCCGGCGGTCGTACAGCAGTGGTATCTCAGGACGATGCGCGCCGCATCACGCCATCCAGTCGCGCCAGGCGTGTGCTCTGGTCCGTCAGCGTCCGCTGGGAGGCAGCCCTGGGACGACTCCCGATTCGTTCGCAGTGGATCGCTCCGCTGGTCATAGTATGGTTGATCGCGTCCGCTGCCTGGAATATCGCCGCAACAGGCCCACTCGTGCTGGCTTTCTGGGAAACGGGAGGTCATCCTACACCGAAACAGGCGCAGATCAATGCCTTACTGGCCAACGTGCCCCCCAGGGCCTCCGTCGCGGCAACGGATACGCTCAATCCGCATCTGAGTGATCGCTATATGCTCTACCTGATGCCCGACCCGCAGTCGTACACGGCGGACTATGTAGCCATTGATCTGGCCGATGCCGCACCTACAAGTCAGCCAGCGGACGAAGAGATGTATTGGATGATGCTCACCTCTGGCAGCTACTCAATCATCGGGAGAGCAGGCAATGTCATGCTGTTAGAGCGTAGCAACCTCCTCCCTCCAGCGTTGCGTGTGACAACACCTGGGATAGAGCAGATTCTGGAGGAGAGACAGATGGTCACCGGTTATCGCGCTGCCCCAAGGCCTCAGCTCCACGAACACGCCCTTCCAGAGCATGTTCAAGGCAATGATGCATTCACGGCACACGAAGGTAAAACCACTTAGGAACACATGAATGTCGATCAGAAAAGAGAGGCGCTGCATGCAGCAAAGAGTTCGTCTCGCCATCAATCCGCCAGCGGTGGCTGATCATGTCTTAGTGCGACAAACACTTGCAGGCGACGAGGGCGCTTTTGAGACCCTGGTGCGCCGGTACCACCTGCGGGTCTTGCATTTCATTCGTCGCCGCGTCAGGGACGACGATCAGGCCTCTGATGTGTTCCAGCAGGTCTTGCTTAAACTCTTTGTTTCCCTCCCAACTCTGTGCACAGCAGGAGAACGGCTGGGTCCGTGGCTCTTCCGCGTTGCCCACAACTGCTGCATCGATGCACTCCGCAGGAGGAGCATGGTCTGCTTTTCTGACCTGGGGTGGGAATCCGAGGAGGCTGAGGAAGAACTGTTCCCACTGGCATCCCTCGTAGATCCCAGTCCTTCTCCAGAGGAAATGCTGGAGTACCGCGAAGTTCAGCGCGCGCTGCGCAAGGCGATTGAAGGGTTACCCCCCGGCTTGCGCCCGGTAGTCCTCATGCACTATAGGGACCAGCTGAGCTTCTCCGAGATCGGACGGCGGCTTAAGATGCCAGAGAGCACAGCGAGATCCTACTCTTACCGTGCACGACGGCTGTTGCGCGCCAGCCTCATAGCGCAAGGGCAAACAGATCCTCCCGCCGAGGTGCACTTGGAGGGTCGCCTGCCCATGAAGCGAGCATGACCGAACGAAGACCGATGACGATGCAATGGACCATGGACTATCTATACCGTACAAGAGGTAGCTCCACAAGACGCATAGAAAGAGGAAAGAGTGATGACAATGCTCTCCTCAAGCCAGTTTAGTCGATATGAGACAACGCAACAATTCCGCTTCTTTTCCTTACCGCAGGTGTTACCAGAAGGGCACGTGTTGGTGTTGAATACCCATCCGTATAGCTTGTCCACCTTCGTTCTTACCCAACTAAAAGCAGAAGTGTATGGACTAGTAGCACAAGAAGTGCTGACGGAACTCGAGATGTATGTGCTGGTGGCTCTGCTGGAGTCCTATCCCCACTATTGTCCCTATGAGGTGTTGCGCGCTGCTATCACTGATGAGATCCTCAGTCACGCACGAACAACCGTGCATCGGGCGGTCGAACATAAAACGCTGGACCGCTCGATGAAGCCCATCAGAAATATCCTTTCGCGTTGCAGGGCAAAGCTACGTACATTTGGCATTGATATTCGCTCGATCCATGCCGAGGGATATATCCTCACCGCCTTGAGACCAAAGAGCATTTTCCAGGCAAGCCAGGCGTAAAACCGTATAGGTCTCCTTCCGTTCTTCCTATCCTGGAATAGCCACCTCACCCAAAGCTGTCTGTATGTACTTGGGCAGACTCGCCAACTTCCTCATACGCCTTTCACGTCCATGACGGTGTTCATGACGCTTTCATGACCCTTTCTCCTTATACTGATCCCAGAGAGGACGAGTGGGGCGCAACATCTTTATACAAAGCGCAAAGGCGCAAGCTCCAAACGAACTCAAACGTTCGCAGAAAGCAAATTTGACCGAATACGAACTCGTTAGCCTCCGGCTATATATATAAGGAGAAGAAAACTATGGCTACTTTGACGACAAGCGTTCCTGCCCGACCCGCTTCTGCCCCCTCCGACTCCGCAGATGCGGCGATGATACAGGTAGCGGACTTTGAAGCGGTTTTCCTTCGCTTTCAGGGACCGATAACGCGTTTCATCACTCATGCCGTTGGCAATCGTGAACAAGCCTTCGATCTGGCACAAGACGTTTTTGTGAAGGCCTACAAAGCTCTGCTGGGAGGCACGGTTATTCCCCAAAGGGCACTGCCTGCCTGGCTCTACCGTATTGCTGCCAACACGATCACCGATGCATTGCGCAAGCAGCACTACACCGTCAGCCTTCCCCTTTCGCTATTCGATGAGAAGAGTGGGGTAGGCGAAAACGTATTCTCTCCTTCAATGGGAACAACCACCGTGAACGTTCATATACGCGATGAAGAGGATGAGAGGAACGGGTGGATGACGACGGCTCACCCGACGCACAAGCAGAGCGGTTTCGATGGAGCGCGCTTCGAGGAGCGTGTGGCTGACCGTCAAATCATCGAACGGGTGTTTGGGCGGATGTCGCCCAAGTCCAGCGCCTGCTTGTGGCTCTACGAGCACGAGGGTCTTTCGTGTCCAGAGATTGCAGAGGCGCTACACATCAGTGTGTCGGCGGCGAAGATGCGGTTACAGCGGGCGCGTGAGCGGTTTCTAGCCCTCTATAGGGGAGAAATAGGTGGCGTGGAAGCGCTGTAAACAGCCTGAAGCGTAATCAGTCGCATGGAACTCCTTTTTCTCCAACACATCCCTTGTGTCTGCTTGAAAGAAGATACTTTGCGCCTCCTCTCCATCCCCATTGAAGAGCTTCTTCCCATGTTCGGTTCCATTGCTACTCGCATCTCATCTTCATAAAAAAGCAATGAAAGGCTTCGAATTGATGGCACAAATGCAAATACAAAACGATCGCGTGACTCTTAAAGGGGTCCACTATATACGACCATTTACACTTGCCGGGGTAATCGGTTCTCTTCTTTTTGTGTTCGGATTCACCATTGATGGCTTCCTTCGTCCAGGCTACTCGCCCATCCATCAAGTGGTGAGCGATCTGGGCATTGGAGAGAACGCATGGATTCTGAACACGGATCTCGTGGTCTTTGGCCTTCTGTTCATGCTCTTCGCCATCGGCTTCTATCAAGCGATGCTCAAGTTGATCGGCGGGAGGAAGTTGATTGCCAGTACTTTGCTTCTCTTGCTCACTGGAGCAGGAGCAGTGAACGATGGCTTCTTCGCCGAGTACAATCCCGCAGACCCAAATTCCGCCTTTCGAGATATACTGCATAGTCTTGGCTTCCTCATCGGGTTCGTCTCGCTCATCATCGCGCTCTTCATGATCGGGCTACATCTTCGGAAGGATCGCGCGTGGCGCCGCTATGGGTGGTACTCGATACTCACCAGTCTCGTCACGTTGTTGCTCCTCCTCTTACCTTACGCCCTTCCTCAGTATGGAGCGCAGTTAGGAGGTCTCAATGAAAGAATGTTGCTGGTCCATAGCAAGGTGAGATGCTTGCTGAACCTGTCGAATTCACACCACACGTTGAAGGGAGCCTTCAGCTAAGCAAAAACGCTCTCATTCCCATTGTTGGGAGACGGGGAGAATACGCCAATTGGTTTCAAAGATGCGCTGGTGCAGTTCTAACTCGACAATGGCAGCAAGGATACTTTTCTGACGCTCAGCATCGGCCGCACTCGTGACTTGAAACGGCCAGAAGCCAGCAATACTTCCAGATAGGTGAGGATGCAGAAAGCCCTGGGAGTAGTTGACGATAATACGCACCGGCTGGAGTGGTCCATGTGGCCCCCGCATGATTCGTGCTGCTCGCTGTTCTGGCCAGCTTAACTCAAAGCGGGTCACCAGATCGCCGGTGCCCTCTTCTTCCGGGCCGATTACCTGCAGATCGCCGGTGCCCTCTTCTTCCGGGCCGATTACCTGCACATCGCCAGTGCCGTTTAAGAACAGGGTATTGGCCTCCTCCAAAATCGCCACGGCAATCGGTCTGAGCAGTTCGATTCCTTGACGGTACACCACCTCTTTTGCACCGCGACTCATTGCTCCCTCATAGGTGCCGGATCGCAAATCTTGCAGGTGACGAAGCAGATCGTCAGCGCGGACTGTGAACGCGGGCGGATGACTCATTTTGCGCTCCTTTCCTGGAATAGCTTTTGCAGTCCAAAGTTCATCTTGTTCTACCTTCCTTTTTTCAACCGGGTGGGGGTCTATCGGAAATATTGGCCCTCCAGTGATATACATGCACGCGATTGACAGCATGTACTATGCGGTTTATCGAGGTGTTCTCCTCTCGCGTAATTACTATAGCAAAGAAAACTGTTACATGTCATGGCGCGAAAGTGCTATTGAAGGTGTAATATGTACCCCATGGCAGAACTCAGTAGGATCTGCGAACGATTTTCTTTTGAGGAACCCTGTCACCCCTTTTTCTGAGAAAAGAACACCCATGCTACATGTGTTACAAGTGCGACAAGTGCGA
>VBHS01000051.1 GCA_005881295.1 Chloroflexota bacterium | reverse complement strand
GTTGGCTTGCTAAAGATATTGCCACGCCTGAACAGATATTGAAGTATGAAGCGGCTTCGGATGCTGTATTTACCTTTCAGAATGCGCCTATTATCGCATTGATGCATTACGATCATGGGAAATTGTTGCCCAGTCTGGTAGTTGAGATGCTCAAGCTGCACCCCATTTCGGTTGTCGGTAAATATATCAAGCGCAATCCCTACTACCTCAATTCAGAGCAATACATGCTCAAGATTTTGCGTATCAACCGGGAAAAAGAAAGAGGGCAACAATAACATATACGCATGTTATTGTTGCCTCCCAGGAAGATACCTGGTACCGTATAGGATCTCAGGAATTGAAAAGCTGCCCCAGATCGAGATTCTGCTGACCGCCTGCCTGTTGTGCTCCTTCGGGCTGAGGAGGATGATAGGTCATCGATTGAATGCCGAGACGACCAGGGCCGGTGAAGCGATTGAGTATGATCGATGCTCCTGCCATCAAGCCCCCAATTGCTCCAAAGATGCCGCCACCTCGTTGAGAGCCAGCAACCGTCGTCACTGTCATCTGTACGGATGGATCTTTCCATAGCCACGCGCCGGGCTCAACGTCGAGCGTTTCGCCAGGAGCTAGCATCTTCTCAAAGACATTACCATACCCGTGGAGTAATACCATTCCCTCTCCGCCGCGAGCTGTGAATTGATCGATGAAGAGGCCTGTGCGGCTGAAAAGGATGTTAGAGGCACTTTGCATGAAGGTAAAGCCGTAATCGACGTTGCCGGTGGCTACCAGGAACTGGTGCTCACGTACTTCAACCATCTGGCCAGGTTGCAGGCGCAGCGCGACAATCTGCCCGACTGAGTCACGAGAAAAGGAAATGTTGCCAGGACCCTGGGCTTCACTGATAAAGATTTGCAGTCCCGCGAAGAAACGTTTCGCCGCGCCTCTAATCGACTTAAAGCCAATCTGTACCCCCGGGTGTTTCCAGAGAAGGATATGATGTTCAAAGTAGATCGGAAGCTGGTTTCCAAGCATGATGTCCACGACGGGCACAAGTTCGCCATCAATGTGGATGGTCATGTCGCCTATCCTGAGATCTCCTTTGGGATTGTGAAGTTCGGCTCGCGGTACTGCACTGCCGAATGGGCTGTTAATGTATTCCTCGTACTGGTTGGGCGGTACATATGAGCCATCAGGCTGTTGTTGTCCGCGATATTGGCTCTGTGGTGGGGGAGCGCCATATGGGTTTTGTGGCGGAGGACCATATGGATTTTGTGATTGCTGAGGTGGGGGTGGCGTCTGGCCTGTTGGCATAGGGCTTCCACAGACACCACAAAACTTCACGCCATCTGCTACCTGGCTGTGACAGCGGGGGCAAATCATTACTGACCTCCTTTAGCGAGCTGATTATTGCGGCAGGTCTTTATGTTCTTAATTGTAGACAAGTATCATGGCCTGCACTTCGTTTGTGTTGATACACGAGTTTGATGATATCAGTAATCTGATGAATATACAAGTATCTTTTATTACTGCTCACTCAGGGAATGTCGAAAGGGGATATTCCAAAAAGGGCACAAACTCCATGCACTTATAGAATACCTACAAGGACATAAAGCTGATACCCTTTTATGCGATTGTATCGGCAATTAGAGTACGAAGCTATCAGCGAGCGGGCCGCGAGAGTTGGTATTTTGTTGTTTATCACCGTTCAGGCCGACGGATTGCTGTCCACCCGTCGGACGACCGCTACTTTGACCATACGTACTACTAATGTTGGTCTGTGAATTTTGTAGATTCTGCAGGCTCTGCAAAGCTGCCTGCGTCTGCGGGTTCATGGGAACCGGCGTGCCAGGGTCACTAGCAAGCTGAATAGTTTTACCCTCAATGACTACTGCGATGCCCACTCCCCGACGTAGGTCAGACAGTTGCCGTCGCAATTCGCGATTTTCGGACTCCAAAGCGTCCATTAGTTTCTTCTGTTCAAGCAGCATCTGAGCGATGCCTTCAAAACCAGCGCTAGCAGCACGATCCATAGTGGATGCCTCCTGCGTACTCCTCGTACTCAATAATTCTAAAACGAAATCTCCCATCATGAGCCACCGTTCTCTGATCTATGTCGTACTCAGTAAAGGTACGATGCGATCCCAGATGGTTGCCGCAACGCCTGTTTTGGGCATTACTGGCAAGTCTTCGATTTGACCAGTGGCATGAAAGATGATAACTTTGTTGGTTTCCACGCCAAAGCCGCTATCACGTCTGCCGACATCGTTCGCAACCAGCAAATCCAGGTGTTTGGCTTGCAATTTGCTTTGTGCGTTGGTAACGATATCGTTCGTTTCAGCGGCGAAACCAACACGCACCAGGCGCTTACTACGTTCACCTTTGTCAGTTATTTGCCCATGTGATGTCTCGGATGAACCAGGTATCCCGGCAAGCTCTCCAAGAATATCCGGATTGCGTACCAGGTGGAGGGTCAACCCTCCGTGAGCATCAAATCCTTGCGCTTCACCTCCACCATTGCCCTTCTTCAACTTCTGTGCCGCGGGAGTATCTGGGCGGAAATCCGCGACAGCGGCACTCATTACAAGCACATCTGCACCGGTGATCGCGCTTTGAACAGCGTCGCGCATTTGTAATGCGGTTTCGACTGTTCGCAGTTCTACGCCATAGGGAGCTTCTAACGCTACGGGACCTGAGATCAAAATGACATCTGCGCCGCGATCTCTGGCCTCCGTCGCTATTGCATAACCCATCTTCCCTGATGAACGATTCCCCACATAGCGTACCGGATCAATTGGTTCGTGCGTTCCACCAGCCGTGACGACGACCAGGCGATGGGCAAGATCGCCGTTGCGTCCCAGTGCTTTGCTAATGGCCCCTTGCAGAACCTCCGTAGTTGGCAGTCGACCTGGCCCAACTGCTCCCGAAGCCAGGCGTCCAACTTCTGGCTCTATGATGCACGCGCCCCGCTCCCGTAACAAAGCCAGGTTTGCTTGTGTTGCCGGGTGCGTATACATATCCCGGTACATTGCAGGAGCCAGGACCAGGGGAGCTTTTGTTGCCAATGCCACAGCGGTAAGCATGTTATCCGCTATGCCATAAGCCAGCTTTGCGATAGTGTTGGCCGTTGCTGGTACTATGGCCAGCAACTCTGCCTCCTCCGCTAACGCAATATGCGTTTCCGCTGCACGTCCCGAAGCTTCCCAGAGGTCGCTATATACGGGTCGATGGCTCATCGTTGAAAAGGTCAACGGTCGAACAAAGTCTTCCGCGTGCTCTGTCAGGATCACATCTACGAGCGCACCTGCCTGTTGCAATTTACTCACCAGGTCGACCGCTTTGTATGATGCAATCCCTCCACAGATACCGATGATAATGCGTTTGTTAAGTAACACCCTTTGTTAGCTCGTCCCCTTTACTTGGAAAATCCTGACGAGAACACTGTAACAATAGCATACGACTGTACTTTCAAGCAAGAAGAATGCCAATAAGTACCATGTTATTCTCACACGTCTTTCCGTTTCAGGAAGAAGGCGGTGAGGGCGCCAGGGGCGACAATCGTTACAATCTTTGACTTGCGAGAAGCCCTCCTTGCTGGTTGATTTCAGGCGCGATGCACGGTTACGTTTCCGGTGCTGACATTGAGTGTCAGCACTGCCACAGGCGTACCTGACGATGAATTCGGGTTGAGCGGCCCGTAGTAATTGGCCGCGTTATCGGAGGTCGTGGCTTTGATGGGGAAGTCACTGGTGATCGAACCATAGTTGGTGTTAGCATCGAGAAAAACATTCGTGTCAGCGGGAAGGGTGGCAGTGATATTCCCGGTCTCGCTCTGGATTTTGTAGCGAGGCGTTGAGCCATTTGAAAGGGGGACGGTATTCAGGTCCCCGTTGAAGGTTACATTCCCTGTTCCGGTCAGCACGTGTGTACTATCGAAGAGGGTTGCCTGTTGCACGGTGATATCTCCGATATCGTCTTTAAGCTGGAAGATGCCCTTGAGACCGTTCGCAGAGATGTTGCCGACGGAGTTTGTGACATTGAGCGTGAACGCTGTTGACTGGGTAGAGGTTGTCGTACTGGAATTGGACGCTGACGCGGAGGTTATTGCCGAAGCAGGCAGGGTGATGTTGATATC
>VBHS01000050.1 GCA_005881295.1 Chloroflexota bacterium | reverse complement strand
GCCAGGATGCTCAATCCATCAGGGATTTCGATGGCAAACAGGACCTGCCCTGTCTTATCATCAACGATGCCACCGATCTTGACCGGCGCGCCTTTCTCCGTATGGAAGACCCCCTCCATCGCGGCTAACTTGGCAGGCTGGAGATCCGCAAGCGAACGGGCACTCAAGTCACCATCGAAAATCTGGAATGGGATGGCGATGGCGCCCAGCGCCATCGCCAGCATGAGTCCTTTGCGGTAGTACGGTTCGCGTTTGCCGCGCAGGATTTGGATGGCATAGATAGCGGCAACACCGAAGCCGGTTGCCACATAGGCTGCCAGGAGCATATGGGTCGTCTCATACGGAGTACTCGGATTGAGTATTGCCTGTAAGGGATTGATACCTGTCACCTGTCCATGCGTAATCTGGAAACCGACTGGCGTATTCATCCAGGAGTTCGCACTGACGATAAACCAGGCCGAAGCAGCTCCACTGATCCAGAGGGGAAACGAACAGAGCCAGTGCGCACGCGGCGAGAGGCGCTCCCATCCATACAGGTAGAGGCCGAGGAAGATGGCCTCTAAAAAGAAGGCAAAGCCCTCCAGGGCAAACGGTAGGCCGATGATCGAGCCGGAAAACTTGGTATAGGCCGGCCAGAGCAGGCCGATTTCAAACGAGAGTATTGTGCCGGAGACTGCGCCGATGGCGAAGAGCAGGGCAAAGGCTTTCGTCCAACGGCGGGTGAGCGTCATCCAGCCACTATCTTTGTACCGGAGAGCAAGCCCTTCGGCAATACACAGAAGCAGTGGCAGTCCAATTCCCAGGGAAGCAAAGATGATATGGAAAGCGAGCGAGGTGCCCATCTGAGCCCGCGCAGCTAAGAGATCAGACATGAAGAACTCTCCTTTACAGACGAGAGATTATTGACGTTTACAGACAAGAGATTATTGACATGTATACTGGTGGCGTATCTTCATCAGAGCTACCACTTCGAGCTGTCGAACACGTTCGCGTGATATACCCAGTTCTTTTTTCGAGCTAATCTTCATACCTTGCGTCGCCAGGTTAATTCACTTGCCGTTCTCGTTCGTGGAACGTACGACGCTACTCCCATCGTGAATGTTTGTTTCTGTACGGTTCGCCACGTGGCGCTTTGCATGGATGGATGTTCTTCCATTCATCGCCAGGCAGACCAGCCCAAGCACAAAGAGGCCAGATCCGGGGAGCCAGAGGGAAAGCGCAAAAGGAACCAGGGCAGAAGGAGTGAGATGTACTGCTTGCAAGTACTCGGTGACCCCCACCCCCACAACAAAGACCCCTGGTGTCAGCGCTCCCGCGCCAATATGACCGTGACGAGCTATCCATGCAATGCCGAGCAGCCCCACTCCAATGGCAAGAAGATGGGCGGTAAGGACCTGGCTATCAGGAATATAGTGTCGAAACATGAGGAAGGTTGCCACCCCAAGAGTTGTCGTCAACCAACCTGCCGGGAGAAAGCGCCTGGGATTGAGCGGGGCAACTCCTAACATTCCCAGACCAAAGAGCAAGACGCCCATGGAATAGGTATTGAGCATGCCTAGCCATGCAATCGCAAGGAAGACGACTCCAAGCAGGAGCAAAACGATGGCCTGCAGGAGGTTATTGGTGTGGTTGCGATCAGACAGGGAAAACGGCCGTTGCATAAGGATTTCCCCTCTTTCTTTGCATATATGTCTCAGGAGTTCCGTTACTACTTGAACCTATGCTGCTCACCATACCAAGAGATATACCTTAATGAGAGTAGGAATGCATCGACAGAAATGTGTAATTCCATCTCTCCATTGCTCTAGCATTCACTAAACAGAATTACCTAGCTGTGATGAGCATGTGTGGTTTTTCGCATTTGGTAGAACTCCTCCTCCTGTGCTGACTACTTGCGTCTGTTGCTAGCGATGCCGAAGATCTGTTCAGTGGCTTAAGGAGCGGATCAAAAAGAAGCTGGCTGGACTGGCATGGAATGATGCCAGTCCAGCCAGCTTTTCTACTCTACCGGAGTGCAGGTGTAGTGTGGAAGTTAGTTGGCTAACTATGCTGGGTGCGAATGAGTTTGCTCACCTGGTGCTGCATCATTCACCTGCGTGCCCTCGCTGTTCATAGGGGAGAGCGTGTGATCTCCTGAACGGCTAGCAAGATGGGTGCGCTGAGCACGTTTCGCCTCATGCATGGCCGCATCCCTTGCCACCACCGTGATGGCAGCGGAAGCCAGAACTATGTCCTTCAGCAGGAACTGTCCCGTCAGGTTGAGGATGGGGAAGCCTGTTACTGCTGGCGCAATCACGAAAATGGTCAGCGTCCCGGCAAACAGCACCAGGGCCAACAGAGCGACATAGCGCACCCAAAGACCAGCGATAAGCAGCACGCCAGCAATGACTTCAAGCGCGCCGAGCACATAGACGAACGTGCTGAAGGCCAGGAAAGGGAGCGACATCGAGAGCAAGACAACGATTGATTGGGGATTTTGAAGATGCAGGGATCCAATCCAGAGCAGGACCAGGCCCAAGCTAATACGCAATAACGGCCCCGCGAGCCGTTCGGCGAAACTGAACAATGTCTTGAAACTGAACAACGTCTTCATAAGATCTCCTTTTTTGGTTTATCTGGGAGCTCCCTCGCGATGAGTGAAAAAGCGGATGACAGGAACCCCAATATGATTTTTACCTTAATAGATTCGGCGGAGGTTACATCGTATCCTTTGCTCCTCCACCTATCAGCAGGGGTTCAGGTCACATGTGAGATTGCTGCATTAGAATGAAATACCTGACGCTGTGAAATGTATTGCCCTTGCGGTGTCCCTGTCAGGCGAGGTGGTGCTCAATAGCGTAGCGAGTTGCCGCACTGCGCGAAGTAATGGCGAGCTTGCTGTAAATGGAGCTGGTATGAGCATGCACGGTGCGAGGACTGAGAATCAGCTTTTCGGCTATCTGGACGTCGGTCAAGCCAGCCGCCACCAGACACAGCACCTCTACTTCCCGTGCCGAGAGTCCATCAGGATAGGTTGGTGGCGGGATAATTGTCTTCGGCGGCGGGCCAGGTTTTCGTCCCTGCGCGACGAGGACCTGCTCTGGCGTCATGGACCGTCCCTGTGCCCACGCCGTGGCAAATGCCCCCTCCCCAAGGTGGGCGCGTGTAGCGGCAACCGAGCGGTCATAACTCGTGCGCTCGACAGGCGGTAAAGGCACGTCAATAGCGTCGCGTAGAGCCTCCGCTACCCCCCAGAGTTGTGCCGCCCAGGCTAACTGTCGCTGGGCCGCAACTACTTCCCCCAATCCCACCAGGCATTGAGCGACTACCCATTTTTCGCCCAACTCTCCAGAGATTGCCAGGCTCTCCTCGTACAACGTGCGTGCTGTTGGATAGTCGCCCTGGGCAGCGAGCACCTTCCCTAAAGCAGGAAGGGACTCAGCCATGCCGTGCCGGTGACCCATTTCTCTGTAGAGTGCCACACCCTTCTCGGCTAGCGAGCGCGCTTTGACAAGGTCTCCCTGCCTAAGCGCTACCTGTCCCGAAAGCCAGGACGATGCGGCAACTCCCTCCTTGAAACCTATCTCCTCGGAGAGTGCGAGACATTCCTCGAGCAGAGAGGGTACTCTCTCCTGATCGCTTTGGGAAACAAAGAGCACCTGTGCCAGTTGAGAGAGCGAATGAGCTATCCCTCTCTTATTCTGCAACTGCCTGTGTATCTTCAGGCTCTCCTCGAACAGTGTACGTGCCCTGGGGTAGTTACCCTGACTGCTCTCCAACAGTCCTTGGACGAACAGCGACCAGGCGACGTACTCCTCGTCGTCGATCGCTCTGGCGAGTGATTGAGCTTCCGTCAACAGGGAGCGCGCTGTTGCTGTGTCGCCTCTTGTCCAGGCCACGTTCGCCAATAGATAGACGGAGTGCGCTATACCTGGCAGGTCTTCGAGTTCCTGGTACAGCGCCAGGCTCTCCTTGCATAGTATCTCCATGCTATCATAGTCGCTCTGGATGAAGGCCAGGTTCGCAGCAGCAATGAGTGCCTTTGCTCGCACAAATGCCGCAGCTCCTTTACTTGCCGCCAGCGCCCGCTCAAGGAAGCTCCTTCCCTCAGTGATGTGACCATGGACCCTCCAGAAACTCCGCAACGCTCCTCCCAACCTCAAGGCAATCTCCAAATCCTGCTCTTTTTCCACGGACTCATCATCTCCAGTTTGTCCTAACGACCACTGCAACGCTGCTCGCAGGTTGTCATGCTCCCGCTCTAAGCGGTCCAACCATACAGCTTGCTGTGGGCCCCCGACCTCAGTCTCCGCATCCTCCGCCAGTGACAGGTAATAGAGAGCGTGAGCCCGCCGCGCGTTCTGCATCTCTCCACTGGTGGTGAGGACCTCCAGGCCATACTCGCGAATCGTCTCCAACATCAGCAGACGTGGCTCCTCCCCCTCCTGCTCCGTTTGGCGCAGCAAGCTCTTGTCAATGAGTGACGCTATCCCGTCCAATACGTATGCGGGCCTATCACTGAGAGTACTATACATAGCCTCTACGGCCCCCAGGGTGCAGCCGCCAACAAAGACAGAGAGCCGCCTGAAAAGTAGCTGTTCCTTGACACCTAGCAGATCATAACTCCAAGCAAGCGTGTTACGGAGCGTTTGTTGCCGGGCAGGGACATCCCGTGCTCCGATCGTCAATACCTGCAATCGATGCCTTAAGCGCGTCAGAAGGGCCTGAGGGGGTAGGACTTTGGCGCGTGCACCTGCCAACTCAATAGCAAGAGGTAGCCCATCCAGGCTAACACAGATTTCAGCGACGGCACGGATGTTTGCGGGAGTCATCTGGAAGTCAGGCTTGGCTGCCTTC
>VBHS01000049.1 GCA_005881295.1 Chloroflexota bacterium | reverse complement strand
CGACAGATTCATCTCTGACCAGGACAGTCCCTCTTCTTCACTCCAGGCGAGAAGGGCTGGCGGCATATTCTTTAGTGTGAGGCTATCCCATCGGATCGTCAGGATCCCCGCCTCATCAAGGATAGCACTGATGCGTCCCTGCCACCTACCGATATCGCGACCGGTGTCGGGGTCGGTCACGCCCGGTTTGACCACGACGCTCTCGCCGATGGCCCAATTTCTACTCTTCATAGTTCTTCCCAACGTTCAAACATGCTCGTACCCGAACATCATGCTCAGAGGTATCAGTGTTGCTCATACTCCGCTCCCTCACTTTTTTGCAGAAAGCTTCGTCTCATCTCTCACCCAACCCCCTGTCACCTTGAACGTGACGACATCCTTGAAATCATGCAGCGCCTCGAGCATCTCCGGTAAGGTCATTGGTTGCTGCGTCCCGCGTTTCCACTCTGGCCTGTCCAGCGTCCCAATTACCAGGTAATCGTTACCAACGACTTCCGGCTTTTGCTCGGTGAAAAAGGATGCCAGAAAATGCTCCACTTCGTCTTGATGCGCAATGAGCAGATCACAGTGGGGGCAGTAGCGGCACGTCTTGTTGAGAGAGAGCATCTGCATTGGATCGACATGGATCACCAATGGCAGCTTCCGCTGGTGCATCTTGTTGTCGCACTGCGGACACTTCGTAAACCGCATGTCCTCATAGGGATTGAGAAAGAAGCGGTACCGAGGGGGCTGTTTGCCCAGCTGTGTGGTGGTTTTCTTTTTCCGCTTTGCCATTGATTCGTTACTCCTCCTTGAGAAAAAGCAAGTGTTTCAACTGCTTGCTACAAATCTCTTTTATCCAGTTCTTCTTTCAAAGCTCGCAGGCTCTTATTGCTGTTGCGCAGGGTGGCCATATACGCCTGCCACTCCGGTTCCCGCCCTTGCTTCTGGTGCAGCCCTCTGATCCGGGCCAGGTAGCCAGTCGCTTGCTGATAATTTTCACGACCTCGCCCATCAATGAGTCTTTGGACAACACTCTTGTACAGGCGAATCGCTTCATCCGGGTAAGACTCCTCCGCGGCTTCTGCTACTTGCGCTTGATAATGGCTCGGAGCGCCTTCAGCGCGATATCCATATCCGTAGAGCGATGTCCTTGGAGCGCGCTCCATCTCTGCCAGGGCGGCTAACGCCTGGCCGACTTCTCCCTCATCCAGGTAGATAGTGACGAGTGCTCCCCAACGGCCTTGCTGCTCTAACGTCCGGATCAACTGAGGCCGCAGGCCAGACCACACCTCTTCTGGCTGGTCGGCTGCCTGTGCTGCCGATCGCACGGAGCGGTAGGTAGTATGATCCGGGCTGGCCTGGAAGCGAACAAGCTCCATATCCAAAGCTTGCTTTGCCTTGCCATACAGGAGGTACTTTTCGCTCAACCAGCGCCGGTAGGTGTCTACAGTGTATGCGCTTGTGAAGTCCTGCGACTTGCCTTGCAGAGCAGGTTTGAGCTCGTTGAGCCTCGTTTCCACAAATGCCAGCGCCTGCTCTCGCCATGCTTCGCCCAATTTCAGCAGTTGCTCTGCGAACCGAGTCACATCCATGGGTTCGGTCAGGTGGGCCTGGGCGACGTCCAGCGCTTCGTTTTCACGGCCAAGCTGCAGCAACCGCTCCGCCAATTCCTTGTACAGACCGGCATGGCGATACTCCTTGAGCACGTCTTCTTCGCTAGCGTGTTCTGCTTGTTTCAGCTTCACCACAAAATCGACGACGCTGCGGTTGCGCCACGTGCTTGAAGAATCCTGCCCCGGCCTCATCTCCTCACGCACCCATGCCTCAACCCACTTCCGTTCACGCGCAGTCGCGTTCCCCGCGATCGCTCCAGCAACATCAACCCCGATCCCGCCGTAATTGTCGCCAAATTTCCAGAGATCGAACAGCGTGGTCAGCAGTTCTTCGCGTTCTTCAGCATCGAGTTGTTCACGTTTTGGAAGAGTGGACTGAGCATTCAGGCACGCTACCAGGCCAGCGGCGCACACGCCCAGAATCCAACTGACCTGACCCTCATCGTGTAACCCCTCATATTGTATGATCGTTTCCTCGGCAATCGTGGCATACACGACCTGCGCGTTGGCCCACTCGCCCGCTTCGGCAAAGCTCTTGCCGATGTCACACAGGCGGTCGAGCTCGGCAGCAACGCGACTGGCAGCGCCCCATCCTTCTCCCGCGTGATAGAACGCCGAGGCCACCTGGCTTTCAATAGTGGAGGGATCAACCGTGCGTTCTTTGCCTCTACCTGGCCTGTTCTTCTCCTGCGCGGGGATAGCCAGAGGAAGTTCTACCAGCAGTTCAACCATGGGTTCGATGTCAGGCTGCCGCTGCACCAGTTGGTCGAGAAGAGCCAGTAGCTCCTCACGACTCTTCTCGCTCAACCGCCCCATGAGCCTCGAACGTACCACAAAGCGTTCCGGCTGATGGAGCCAGGTGAGCAGCAAGGCCACCAGGTGCTTGCAAATGCCTGCCTGTGGGCAACTACAGCCAGCGGAAACCAGCTTGTGAGCACTTTTATCATCTGCTGGCAGCAAAGTCACCTCGACGCGGTATGGGCTTCCACTTGAACCGTGATAGAACGCCCGGAGCACCGACTCACTCAGGGTGGGCTCAATGATCGCGTGGTGAAGATAGTAGTCGTAGCCCTTTTGAAAACTTGCTTCATCGCTATACGCTTGAATATCAGCTTCTGACAGCGGCTTGAACTGCCTTTTCACATCCGCTCCAGTGTGAATCTTTGCCATCGGTGTTACCTCCGTTCCATCTCTCTGCTATCCTCTAAACGTTAGAGTACGTTCATCTGTTGTGTATCCTGGCCGCTCTCTGTTATCGTTTGCCTGTCATGCGTTTTCTCGGCTATGCGAGGGTGTCGATCAAGTTATACATCAAGACACAATGATCAAGCAATGGCTCTACCGATCGGAGGAGATCATCTCGTCAGGAAGGCTTGCAACAGGCTTTTTCGGGGAGGTGAACTTATCCTTTAGTGCATCGAACAATCTAGATGTTGCTCCTGCAGGCGGCTTTACATAAATATGAGAACACTCTCGCCCCGGATTTCATTCCATCGCGGATAGATGCTTCCTGGTCACCAAGCACTGGATTGTATAAAAAGTCACGTTCCTCATCTCCTTGGATATCTTTCCCGGTGCTAGCGCCTGGCACAGCGCTTGATATCGCCCAGCACTTGCAGAGCAGCAGCTATATTGGGGATGTCGTCCTGTTCTCGAAAGAAGAGCAAACTCTCTTCTATGTAAGTAATTGCACGCGTCAGATCACCCTTTGCCAGGGCAATCTCTCCCAGGTCCAACTGTTTCATCGCAATGGTGGGCCTATCGCCTAACTCGCGGGCCAGCATGATGCGCTCTTCAAAACATTGCGCTGCCCGTTCATACTCACCTGAAGCCAGGGCGACATCTCCCAGACTGTTCAGGACGAGAGCTATCAGCGGCTTCGTACCTAGCTCTTGAGCCAGCGCGAAGCTCTCCTGGGCTAATGCTGCCGCTTGAGAGGTATGATTCTGAGCAAGCTCTATTGATACGAGTGTAGTAAGGAAGCGCGCAAGGCTTTCTTTATCGCCCAGTTCGCGTGAGAGTTTCACGCTTTCTTGCAGCAATTGGTGGGCTTCAGAGGTTTGGTTCTGGAAGTGTGCCAGGCGCCCCAGGCTTTCTAATGCGTTAGCGAGAGCCCATCTGTCTCCTGACACTCGTGCTGCGGCAACACTTTCGTGGAGCAATGTGCTGGCGGTAGTGATGTCATTTTGCCGGTATAAGACCCAACCTAAGCCTACCAGTGCCCCTGCAAGATTTTGCTTGTCGTCTTCAACTCGTGAGAGCGCCACGCTCTCTTCCAAGAGACTGCGAGCCAGCATAAGGTCCCTGAGACGATAGGCCAGGTGTCCGGCCCGGCGTAATACTCTGGCTCGGATCGCTCTTGCTTCAAGAGACCACGGTAATGCCAGGACTGTTTTTAACCAGTACTGCTCTTCTCCCCAATAACCGCGTAAACCGCAAAATTTCCCAAAGGCTTCGCAGAAGCGCAGGGCTCGCTCTGTTTCCTTCTGCTGGATAAGCCATGTTAAAGCTGCGCGCAGGTTTTCCTTCTCCTGCTCCAGTCGCGCCAACCACTGCACCTGCTGCGCGCCATTAAAATGCGGTCTCGCCTGCTCTACAACGGCGAGATAATAGCTCGCGTGGGCATGCCGGCTTTCTTCCAGTTCCCCATGCGTTTGTAGGTAATGCAGCCCATACTCGCGTACAGTTTCTAACATAACGAAACGTGGCATTTCACCATCCTGCTCGACCTGTTGCAGCAAACTTTTATCCAAAAGTGATGCAATGGTGTTTAACATATCTGACGTTTGTTCATTCCTCAGAATGGCTTCCGCGGCATCCAGAGTACAGCCGCCGGGAAAGATCGAGAGGTGCCGGAAGAACCACTGCTCCTGTTCATCTAACAGATCGTAGCTCCACTTTATAGTGTTATAGAGTGTCTGCTGGCGTGCAGGCATGTTGCGTAGATCACTTTTGAGTAGCTTGAAGTCCTGGGCAAGTTGTGCCAGCAATGCCTGTGGTGGGAGCAGTTTGATACGAGCAGCAGCCAGCTCAATAGCGAGTGGAAGTCCATCCAGGCGCATGCAAATCTTCGCAACCGCCTGTGCATTGCTTTGCGTCAACTGGAAAGTGGGCAGGATAGTCTGTGCACGCTGGACGAAGAGTGCGACAGCAGGGTACTGTATGAGACTCTCTGGTGCAGTCA
>VBHS01000048.1 GCA_005881295.1 Chloroflexota bacterium | reverse complement strand
ACGTAAGACGGGATCCAGCGAATGCAGAGCAATTCGAAGAAGAGCATGGTGAAGGAAACGAGGAACGTGCGCGCTCGCTTATCGGCGATGAACGGATGCGTAGGTGTAAACCAGTCCAGGAATTTAAATAGGGCCGCGATTATTTTTTTCAGCCGTTCAACAAAGGGTCCATTGTCCGTTGATAACGAGATACCTTTCATAATATCTGCCTTTCTATTTGATGTTTGCCAACCGCCAGCTATTCCCACCCCAAATATGCGACCATTCATTTTCATTAAGGCAGTTAGCAAGTAGTTCGGGCAAGGGTTTCCGAAGGGTGCGGTGTTAACGGGCCCATTGTACCTGTAGTTTCTAATGACCGTCAAGTGAACCTCACCCTTGCTATTGTCGCTATCAACGGCTGGAACCGTCTCAACATCAGCTTCCGCACGCTCCCTGGCTCCTACCAACCCCGAAGAGAATGATCTGTCGAACCGAGTATCAGAAAAAGACGGCGCGGGAAATCCCTGTCGTCATTCTGCATCCTCAGGAACGGGCGGAAGGCGGCCCGCGTTAACTCCTGTTACGAAATTTTTCGATCTGCTCACAATGCTCAACCGCATGGTTGTAGAAAGAGGTGATAAAGTCGTTGGGTGAGCGGTCGGCAGTCCCTTTTTGCTGTAGTTTCTCCGCGGGAATTTGCGCCAGGAGCGACACGGTCTGTATCTGGGCGTCGTTGTAATCATCCATCACACGTTGGGCGGTAGTGTACCTGCGTTTCTCCACCTCTTCTTCGTTGAATTTTGCGCCATCTTCGAGGAGCCTTGAGATATACGTACGGGTTGATGGCTGGCCCAGGAATGTTTTGAGTCCCTCGGCTAGCGCCAGTTCATAGGATGTGAGGTGCGCGACTATTTCCTTTACAGTCCAGTTTCCGCAGGCTCCTGGTATGTCCCATTGCAGCTCGGGTAGGTCGTCGAGGGCCCTGATGGTTCTTAGATGAACATTGTCGAGCATTTCGGCTGCGTTCATGTTGTTTCCTCTCTATCAATGGTTGTTATGTGAGTTGTTCCAGTATGCCAGGCACTACCTCTTCGGCGAAGATGTGGGATTGTTTTTCTTCTTCGCCCATTATGGACCAGAAAATGAAAGTATCCATGTGTAGTTCGTGATAATAGCGCAAGATTTCGTCGATCCAGTGCTGGGGCGTGCCGATGATGACACCCTTGCGGCGAGCTACCATTGGCCTGCCGCCGGGCTGGATGATGGCGCCCATGAGGTTATATCCCCGTCGAATTGCCTGGGGGTTGCGCCCGGCTTCATGGGCGGCGTCGTTAATGGTTTGTTGGATGAAAGGTACATCCTCCGGTGGGATGTAGGAGGCGGAGATAAGTAAGCCATCGGCCTTGTAACCTGTGAGGCGCAGCATTTTGGGGCGCAGAGCGCCAAGCCAGATGCCGATAGGGTGCGCCGGCGTGGGACCGGGATGCGCATTCACCAGTTGATAATGATGGCCGGAGAAGTTCACTGTTTGATTGGGTGGTATTGGCTGCCAGAGCGTACGCATGAGTGCGATAGCCTCTTCCAACGCGCTCACCGCCTCTCCCGGCGTGCGATGCACGCCACCGTAGGATACGATACCTTCCCAGAATCCGCCGGCGCCAAGTCCCAGCTCTAAGCGGCCGTTGGTCAGGATGTCGAGCGTCGCTGCGGCCTTTGCCAGCAAAGCAGGAGGACGGAGCGGCAGGTTGAGGACGTTAGGCAGGAGCCGGACATGCTGTGTGCGGGAGCCGAGGGCGGTGAGCAGCGTCCAGGTGTCGAGAAACCTGCCGTTGTACGGGTGATCCTGGATGCCCAAAAAGTCGAGCCGTGTGCTGTCGGCAATTTGGGCCAGATTATATGCCAGTTGCAAGTTGTTTGCCGATGGGTCGATGTTCAAACCGAAAAGGGGTTTGTTTTGTTGTTGTTCTCCCATTTGTTAGTTCCCGTTAGACGCGTTCGATGATAGTGGCGATGCCCTGGCCGACGCCGATACACATGGTTGCCAGGCCATAACGACCGCCACGACGCTCCAATTCATGCAGTAGCGTCACGACAAGACGCGCACCACTGCAGCCGAGGGGATGGCCGAGGGCGATAGCCCCGCCGTTGACATTGAGCTTCTCCTCGTCTATCTCCAGCTCGCGCACGCATTGCAGCGCCTGGGCGGCGAATGCCTCGTTGAGTTCGACCAGGTCCATGTCATTGATGCTCAGTCCCGCGCGCTGCAGGACTTTACGCGTGGCGGGAATGGGGCCGAGCCCCATGTAGGCGGGATCAACGCCCGCGACGGCCGATGCGACGATACGCGCGCGAGGATGCAGGCCAAGCTGCTCGGCACGGCTCTGTGCCATCATCACCAGCGCTGCTGCACCGTCGTTGATACCTGCCGAGTTGCCAGCTGTTACGCTGCCATCTTTGCGAAAGGCGGGTTTCAGGGCTGCCAGTTTTTCAATTGTGGTGTCGGCGCGTGGGTGCTCATCGATGGCAACTATGGTGGGCTCACCCTTTTTTTGTGGGATGGATACGGGCAAAATCTCGGCGGCGAAACGGCCGGATTGTTGGGCGGCAACGGCTCGCTGCTGACTGCGCAGCGCGAAGGCGTCCTGATCGGCGCGGCTGATGCCGTACTTTTCGGCGACGTTCTCGGCCGTTTCCCCCATGCTGTAGGGATGATGTACGGCGGATAATTTGGCATTCATGAACCGCCAGCCAAGCGTGGTATCGTGCATGTCAATATTGCGACTAAAGGCGGAATCGGCTTTGCTCAACACGAAGGGGGCGCGGGTCATGCTCTCGACGCCACCCGCGACAAAGGTATCACCCATGCCTGTTTGAATAGTCTGGGCCGCGCTATTGACGGCCTGCAGGCCCGAGCCGCAGAGGCGGTTGACGGTCTGCCCGGCCACGTGAAGGGGGAGACCTGCTAAAAGCAAGGCCATGCGCGCAACATTCCGGTTATCCTCACCGGCCTGGTTGGCACAACCTAAAATGACATCTTCGATGCTGTCCGCGTCGATATTGGCAAGCCGCACCGCTTCCGCGATCACGAGGGCGGCCAGGTCATCGGGTCGAACATCTTTGAGGCTCCCCGCGTACCTTCCAATAGGAGTACGTACTGCCGAGAGGATAACCGCTTCTTCCATGGCCATCTGGCCCCTTTCTGATTGTTTTTAGGTCAACAACTACGCTCGTTCAAGCACGTTTATTGTTCAGTATAATTGTTACCTGCCCTTGAAATCCGCTTCCCGTTTCTCCAAAAAGGCCTTCATGCCTTCACTCTGGTCTTCGGTGGCAAAAAGCAGGAAGAAATTCTTGCGTTCATTTGCCAACCCCTGCTCCAGGGTCGTTTCAAAAGCCGAGTTGACGGCGTCTTTAGCCAGGCGCACGGCAACGGGAGGCTGGGCGGCTACCACCTTGGCCAGTTTGATGGCTTCGGTGAGATGTTCGCCCTTTGGCACCACGCGGTTGACCAGCGCGTGATCGGCCATCTCTTGCGCCGTGAAATTCGCGCCGGTCAGCACCATCTCCATGGTGCGATATTTGCCAAAGGTCCGCGCAAGCCGTTGTGTGCCACCAGCGCCGGGAATAACGCCCAACTTGATTTCGGGTTGTCCGAAACGAGCATTTTCAGAGGCGATGATCATGTCACAATGCATGGCGAGTTCGCAGCCGCCACCAAGAGCGTAGCCACCGACGGCGGCGATCATGGGCGTCTGGATGCGTCGAATGCGATTCCAGGACTCGAAGCCACCGCGCATCATATCGATGGGCGACTTGCCCGACATTTCTTTGATGTCGGCCCCGGCGGCGAAGGCCCTATCACCGGCGCCCGTGATGACTATGCAGCGTATCTCCTCATCGTTGTCAAAGGCTTCCAGGGCGTCGGCGAGCTCGCTCACCAGGTGGAAATTGAGGGCGTTGAGTTCCTTGGGACGATTGAGCGTGACGATGCCCACACGCTCGTCGCGATCTATGAGAATGTACTGGTAGTTTGTCATAATTCTCCTTGTCTTCGATGATAGGATTACCTGCTCCCGGCGGGTACTTCTTCCACCGCTGCTTCTTCTTCAGTAAGGAGTTGATGCAGGGTATTGAGGGGGGCGCCGGTAGCCTTTTTGCGAATCATGACCATTTCGGCGGCGATGCTGAGGGCGATTTCGTCGGGCGTCTCGGCCCCGAGATCTAAGCCAATGGGGGCGTGGACCTGGGCAAGCCGGGAACGAGTGAAACCTTCTTTGAGCAGGTCTTTGAAGATGTGCTTGACTTTGCTGGGGCTGCCGATCATGCCAATGTATCTGGCGTTGGTCTCAAGGGCCGCGCGGAGGGCGTCCTTATCCAGGTGGTGGCCGCGCGAGAATGAGGCGTGGCTCGGGTCGCAATATTTCGATGAACACCTCCAGCGTCGCACCACAACTGCCAACGGCCTCTCCCTGGTCGGCGTCCATGTGGAAGTGGGTGACGTAGGTTCTGCCCTCTTGTATCGCTTGTAACGCTTCATGGGCTACGCGCCCGTCGATATTCGGTCCCGAAAAACTGCCATAGGTCGTGCCATCGGCGCGGACAACCATTTTTGTGCCAACGCCACATGGCGCGGCCCCGACGGTTTTGACAACGGTGGCGATGGCGATGCGTTCGCCCTTCTTTAAGGATGACTGTATTTCGTTGTAAATGGATGTGGCGTTCATTAGTTTTCCTCTTACCTTGAAGGCTGTGCTCAATGATTGAGTATCAATCGTGTTGTATGTAATATATCACAAAACATGGGGGAAGGTAGAAACCTTATGCAGCCGCTGGCGTGGTTGTGGTTGCCACCGTCGTTGTGATCGTATTGAGCCGGCGGAGAACCCGGCGTCCCCTTTGATACTTACATCATATCTAACTTTTAACCTCTTTTTTGGTCCCCGGAAAGAATATATATGTAGCCGTGCTCAGCGAAGTAGCGGATTTGAGAGCGTCAGAGAAAGTGAGTGAAGAGGTTCGTAGCCTCAAGCGGTGAAGGAGGAAAAAAAACAGGTTACTATGGCTTTGGCTTCTCCTATGCTATCGCCCCTGCATCCGGCTTTTGTCCCCATGCCAACGTGTTTCAACTTGACAGAATATGTTGGTTCTTGTATACTAGTTAGAACAAATATTCGAATAATTAGAACAGGAGTGTTAGATGAGCGACCGCAGTAGTGGGCAGAAACGTGAAGAACAGCGCGCCCGTATGTTCAATCCGAACGAACACTTGATGCAGTTGAAAAGTAGGGAAGGTTCCAAAGACTATTTGCCTGTGCAATGGCGATTGGTCTGGTTTAGAGAGTTATGTCCGCAGGGGACAATTGACACCGAGGAGGTAGAGGTGGACCTTGACCGGGAGATGGAGGAAGAGGTCTTTGTGTGGAACGCAGAGAGGCGGCGCAGCGAGAAGGTAGTGAAGCGAGCGAAAGGCTACGCACGTTTCAGAGCGACCATTAGCGATGGAAAAGGTGGCAGGGCTACTGGAACGAAGTCAGAGTGTGCCGCTAGCTTCCCAGACTACATAGAGAAAGCTGAGACCGGGGCAATCGGAAGAGCTTTAGCTGCTTTGGGATACGGCACTCAGTTTGCGCCAGAGTTGAACGAGGAGCATCGTATCGTGGACTCACCAGTAGAGCGGGGTGGCGCTTCGCAGGTTGAGAGTAACGATAACAACGGGCGCAAGACGCTGGCTACGGTCCGTCCTGCCGCGACCAGGGGCAATGGCACAGCGAATGGCGATGGACACTCGGCGGCAGCAGAGGCGGCCCCTGATGGCGCAGCTACGGAGCAGCAAATCAGCAGTATTCGCAAGCTGTGTGAACACCTGGGCAAGCCAGAGCCAGAACATATAGAGAGTATGAGCTTCGCCAGCGCCAAGGAATTGATCGGGCAACTGAGCCAGGAGTACCGGCAGAGCCGCAGCAAAGCCTCCTAGAAAGTGGATAGAATGACCTTAGCACAGCTTGAGTATGCACAGGAGCGCATGCAGCAGAAGTGGTACGAACTGGCGATGGCGGAGCAGCGGGGAGTCGCTGCACCTGTTCTTGAGCGTATGTATAATGCCTATGTGCTGGCTATGGAGGAGTACAATCGCCGCAGGGAAGAGTACCAGCGAGAAATGCAAGCTGAGAGCGACCCCGAGGCCGTAAAGCAGAAACGAGCTGCCGGGTCTGAAGCGCCATCCTCTTCTGCAAAAAGGGAACATGCGAAAAAGGCTTCATGAATTGAGGCCGTTATAAAGAGAGAAAGTACAGGGAGCATGACATTCATACCATGCTCCCTGTACTTTCTTTCTGCAACTTTAAAGCCTGTGATATACTTCCTTGTATTATTTTCTGTACTGGGAGGATAGCTAGCCTTGCAACATTGTACTGTTTGTGGGTCAGAGATACCCGACGATGCCCGTTTCTGTAGTAAATGTGGGCATACACACAATCAAGTTAGCACGATAGATGAAGAGACAACAAATACAGATACCTCTTCGTGCTGGTGCTGATGAACCGGGCGCTCAGATGAGTACGCCGCAAGCCATAGAAGATGTGGCGGATCCACCACAAGAAGAGGCACCATCTCCGGTTATCGCTTCTTCCTCCTCGTCCCAGCCTCCTATTCAGAACTCAATTTCTCCTGCCTCAAAAGCCAGGCGCGGCTCAGGGTTGCGATGGGTACTGCTAGCGATAGTATGCATACTCGTGCTTGCTGGTAGTGCGGGCGCGCTGCTGTTCTTTTTACATCAACAAACAGCAGCGACTTCTGCTGCCCCCCTTGTCGGGACAAGCCCGACTTCAAGTACTGGCGCCACCCCGTTAAATACCGCCTGTCCAACGACCACGGGTTCGAAGTCCACCCCTTGCGCTACAACGATAATGGGCCTGACGCCTGTTGTGGGCACCAAATCTGTCTTCAATATTACCTTCTCCGGGGCAGTCAAGGGGGACATGACAGTGACCAGTCTCGCCAAGTGTGGCCCATCGACTTCTGGTACAGAGTATGATCTCTATTTCATCGGGTCGGTTGGAGGGACACAGTATACGTACGTCTCCAGGGTTCCAACCTATAAAGGTCCTGCAACTTATGGCACCGGGCAAGTCTCGGTTGTGTTTGCGCAGCAGCCTTTGTCGACGACAGCGGTTTGGGGCAATTCTGGCAATGCTCCAGCAACGGTTACTATCAATAGTGATTTGAAGTCTGGTTCGATGGAAGTTGATCTCGCTGGCGCGTCTAATTCAGTGCATATTTCGGGGAATTGGGCTTGTGCTTGATAGCGGGAGGTGTTGGCTCAGAAGAAGCGTTTCTTTCTCTTGACATCTAATCTCTAATTCGGTATGGTTAGGACTACGAAAACGATGTGAGTACAGACTAGCTGCGGTACAGCCATGATCCACGAACATAAGCCACCAGGTTTTGCGTTGGATGAGAAGCTCCACCTTTAGACATGGTGAGTTCTCACATCATAGCAAAGTAAGAACTATACTTTCCCCTTGAAGGAGACCTACATGAGCCTGCCTCTCAGTGGCATACGGATACTTGACCTCTCACGCTTACTTCCCGGAGCCTACGCATCGCAGATGATGGCGGATTTTGGGGCCGATGTGATCAAAGTTGAGGAACCAGAAAGTGGTGACTACGGGCGTTTTATGCCGCCTCATGGCCCTGATGGGATGAGCCTGTATTTCACGGCGATCAATCGCAATAAGCGCAGTATTACGTTGAACCTCAAGAAGGAAGAGGGGCGCGATGTTTTTTTGAGGTTGGTACGCGACGCCGACGTGGTGCTGGAGAGCTTTCGCCCAGGGGTGATGGACCGGTTGGGGCTGGGCTATGAACAGCTTAAGGCAGTTCAGCCGGGGATTATTTATTGCGCGATTAGCGGCTATGGGCAGGATGGTCCCTATCGACTGCGCGCTGGCCATGATTTGAACTATGCTGGCTACGCAGGGCTGCTACACTATAACCGTGGGGTTCAAGGCGAGCCAGCGATGCCGCCTACGCAGCTGGCCGACCTCGCAGGTGGAAGTTATATGGCCGTCATTGGTATCCTGACTGCCGTAGTGGGGAGGGCGCAGACGGGGGAGGGGCGCAAAATCGATGTCTCGATGACCGAAGGGGTGATGT
>VBHS01000047.1 GCA_005881295.1 Chloroflexota bacterium | reverse complement strand
GCATGCCCATCAGTAAGACACGAGCCGCATGGCAACTCATCGCGGATCAACTCATTGAAATAGAGATCGCTGGCCAACCGGCCTGGATGCTCAAAACGTACGAGAAATGGCTGGACGAGCCGCCCATACCCACTCCAGTCGTGCGCTTGCTGCCCAGCTTTGATACCTATTTGCTGGGCTATAAGAAGAGAGACCTGGCAGTGCCTCCCCCCCACGCCAGGCGCATCAACACCGGCGGTGGATTGCTGAATCCAGTGCTATTGGTAGATGGTCGTGCCATGGGAACCTGGAAGACCAAACAACAGAAGCAGCGACTTGAGGTGATACTGCAGCCGTTTGATCAACTCCCACCCGATCTACAACCAGGGCTACAGGCCGAAATCACAGATCTAGGCCGCTTTCTGGGAACACTCGCCGCGTTACAGGTAATATCACCACCATAATGGCTTTATCCCTCATGAGCACCGGATCCATCTCGGCTCAATATCCTCCACAGGCCGGTCAAACAAACCCTCCTGACCATCCAGCCGGAACAGCTGCTCGAAATCCTCCGCGGAAAAAGCCTTGCGCAACCTTCCCGCGTACGAAGTGACCAGCACCTGTAAATAATGATCCACGTCATAGTCCCGCCGGTTGCCCACATCTTCCCGCGGAGAGGACGCGCCAGGCACATCCTGGACAACCTCACTTGCTACACCGCCAGCCATCGCTGCAGCTTCCCGCTCCTCGCCATTCGGCCCTGGCTCTGCCTCCCAATCGTTGCCAACCGAGGCCTCGTCCGTCTCTTCTGGCAGCCACACATACTGCTTGTTCCTCGCGCGATAAAAGCGTACACGCTCGCCCGGAAACCATCGTGTGCGACCAGCCGAGAGCAACGCTTCGTACTGCGCCTCTGGATGCCCTGTGCGCGAAGACATATAGGCTTCCGGCGTCTTGCTGAGGCGCACTTTCGCTCCCAATTCCGATGCCGGCAACGCGCGATGGCGTAAAGCTTCAACCGTCTCAAGATAGGCCCTGCGCAGCCCAACGATATCATTAGTCATCACATACAGCAGCGCCTTGCGCAGAAAACGCTCCCCAAACGGCTCCGCCCGGCTGGAGCGCAGTGCCACCCCACGCACGATCAATTGCCCACCATATGTCAGCAAGGCATAATTCTTCACCTCGTGACTGAACATGGCTTTAAAGCGCCCCTCGTATTCCAGCCGGATCCCCTCCGGCAGTTCAGCCGCGACCTCGTCCACCAGCGCGCGCTCCTGCTCTTCCGACCAGCCAGCAGGGACTGCGAAATAGACACCGTCCGTGTCGCCCTCAATCAGAGCCATGCCCCGTTGCCGTAGTGCCTCGACCACCTGATTGAGCACCTTGCGTCCTCGCTGTGTCACTTCCCCGGCTGCCCGGCCATCGGCGAAGAGCGCCATCGAACCGGCGCCCATATAGCCATAGGCGGCGTTAATCAGAATCTTCATCGCCGCCTGCGTCGCGTCATGCATATTAGCTTCTATCGAACCCGCTGCCGCCCCCTTCGCCGCCGCTTTATGCGCCAGCCGCAGGTCCGTTAACCGGCTCAAAATACTCAGCAGTACCCCCAGGTGGTCACACGCAGGCCCTATCTGGTAGGTGCGCATTAGCGAGGGATACAGCGAAGCGACATCCGTCTTCACCACCTGTTCCGCGATACCCTCGGCAAAAAGATGGACTGCTCCGCCTTCGTGCAGCACGTTCTCAGCGCTCTCGTTTGCCGCCTGCCCGGGTAAAGCTGCTCCCGCGCGCAGATAAGCCCTCACAAGCATCGGCTCGAGGATGCCCATCGCCGGACCGGCCGACGCCAACCGCTCGTATCGGCGCGGCGCCATACCCGCCAGCGCAAAAGGCGCCCCCAGCAGCCTCCGCGACAACCCATCTACCTCGGCAACATCATCCAGCGCGTAGCGCCGTACCAGCTCCGGGTCCTGGCGATACGTCTCAAAAATGGCCGCACCCTCCAGGTATACCCGCTCGGGAACGGCTATCCCAAAATAGCGCGCCACTTCCTTCAGCCGGTGGCTGGGCATATCGCGCACAACAAAATCGTGGCGGCGTACCGCGTCCAGCGTATCGATCAGCTCACGCCCGGCCAGGCTGTAGCGCGTGCGCCGCCGCGCATCTGGCCCTATCGCCAGCGTCTCCTCGCGCCGCTCCAGCAGCGTCGGCCCACCCATGCGACCAAGTATCAGCGGTATGCCAAGCACCTCGGCCCGCTGCTCCAGGAAGGGTAGATCAAAGCCAAAAAGATTATGATTCTCAATCACATCGGGGTCGCGCTCGCGTATCAAAGCACAGAGTCGCGTGATGAGCTCTGCCTCCTCGCCAGGAGTTGGCGCATCGATCGTCATGGTCAGCCCACGATTATCACGCATGGAAACCATGAAGATACGCCCACGGTGCGGGTCGAGCGCGGTCGTCTCCAGGTCGAATTGCAGCCGGTGCAGGTCGTCATAGACCATGCCGCGAAAGTACACGCGTCCCATAAGCATCAAATATTGCTCGACCGGACCAACGCGGTAATAGGTCTCCGGCAAGTCGTTAAGATTGGTGACCTGGCGCCCCAAACGTCGCGATGCACCATTCAACAACATGCGCTCAAGCACGCGTCCATCGCGTGCTGAGAGCAAATAGCGGTAAGAGCCTTCAGGCCCCTCCAGTTCGCGATAGCTCACCGCCGCGACATCCCCAGCGGGTACATCCAGGGGCAACAGGGACCTCCCCAGGTGGGAAAGATCTTCCAGCGTCGTAGCAAAGAGCCACGGACGAAAACGCTCCGTCGTAAACGTAATACGCCCCTCCAGGCGCTGCCACACCACCGCCCGCCCTTCTCGATTAGCCCATACCGAAACAATGCCCGGCATCGCATCCCAGCCGAACACTCGCTCATCCTCGACGCGTACCGTCGTCTCGTCAGAAGTAAACGGAAACATAGCACTCCAGAGGTGTTATAAACAAGAACTTTTTTTCTAAGTATAACACATAACAAAGCTGGGGATGGCTAAAATAGCTGAAGCCCGGATTTAGCCATCCCCAGCTTTGTTATCTACCTAACCCTCTCCAGCACAAAATCAGCAAAAGCCCTGATATGCCGCTCCTCAGGCACATACACCCCACCAGACTGGTACGCCTTCGAACCCATACTCAGTTGCGTCAACTCACAAACCTCCCAGTCCTGCCGGTTCACAATATCAAAAATCTCCACGGCATCCATCGGATCAAAATCTGCCCGCGCCATCACCTGCGGATCAAAAAGCCAGTCGCACATAATAACCGTGCGCCCGGGGCCATTTGGAATCAACCAGTGCATCACCACGTGATCGTGGAGCAGGTTTAACAGCACATTCGGCTGTAACACAAACCCATAATAGTGACGCAGATCCTCCTGCAGCAACCCCGGCAAAGGCGGACGACTCGCCTTGCCCGTAATCGTGAACGCCTCGACATTCTCCGCCAGGCTGACTGCCTCACCATTCACGTAATCAGAAACGTCACCCGTCTTATAACCCGGCAGCAACCGGCAAAATTCGGGATGCATCGGCCCACAGTGGTAGCATTCCATAAAGTTCTCAAGGACCAGCTTCCAGTTGGCCTGCATATCGTACGCAATCCTCTTCCCCACCTTGAGATTCCCCACATCATAGCGAGCAAACGCCGCGTAACCGCCAAAACGCTCGATGATAGGCTCGTTGAGCTGGTCCTCGATGGACGCGGGATCATCGCCAAGATTTAGCCAGATCAACCCCTCCCATACCTCCAGCGCGACCGGCAAAAGCCCGAACAACGCCCGCTCAAACTGCTCGTCGGAAAGCACGTTCGGCGCTCCGATCAACCGTCCATCCAGCCCATACGTCCATGCATGATAGCGGCACTGGATCGAGCCCTTCAGCTTTCCCGAAGCCTCGTTGCACAGGCGCGCCCCTCGATGCCGGCATACATTGAGGAACGCCCGCAGCACATCATCTCGACCACGTATAACAATAATACTTTCCCGCCCAACAGTCACAACCTCGTATGCTCCAGCGCCAGTAATTGCATCAGCGCGACCAACGCAGACCCACATCTGAGAGAAAATTCGCTCCAGTTCCATCTCATAGATTGCCGGGTCATAGTAATAGCGGCCAGGAAGCGTCGAAACAAAGGGAGTCTCCAATCGAGCCATAGTTGTCATGCGTAGCACCTCAGTCTGCTAAAAAAACCTGAAAGTCCCTACATTCTCCTTGCCCAAATAAACTTACGCAACAAGTATAAACTAAGCTTTGGTAATTACACAAGATATAGCTTGAACCTATTGACAAAACTACCCATCTTATATTACTATTTACCATATCGATTGTGATATTTTAACATATTATATAGCGCAAATTACTATGCGTACTGAAAAATCGAAAGGAGATACCCGGTGAACGAAGAACGAACTATGGTATTAGAAATGCTAGCGGCAGGCAAAATCACCATCGAACAGGCCAACCAGTTGATCGAAGTCCTCGGAGAACCCTCTCTCTCTACAGCGGAACAGTGGGCAGGGCAACGCCAGCGCGAAGAGCGCGGCACACCGCATCTTGAGCCTCTGGAACCCGTAGAACCTCTGGACCACAGGCGACGCACGAACTTCACCCTCGATCAAATGATCGAACTGAGCGAACACGAGGTCGACCCTTCCTTCATCAAAGCCATCCATGAGGGCGGCCTCCACCATCTCAACCTGGATCAAATCATCGAATTGAGCGAACACGAGGTCGACCCCTCCTACCTCATCAAGCTACGCGAGGCCGGCATAACCGACCTCACCGTTGACCAGCTCGTCGAATTGAGCGAACACGACATCAAGCCAGGCTACCTTATCAAAGTTCGCCAGGCCGGGTTGACTGATCTCGATTTTGATGCGATAGTAGAACTGAGCGAACACGACATCAAACCATCCTACATCAGCAGGCTCCGTGAAGCCGGATTGTACGACCTCTCGGTCGAAGAGGTCATCGAATTGAACGAACACGACATCAAGCCTTCCTACGTCAAGGCACTACATGACGCAGGCATGGAAGACCTCACCGTTGACCAGCTCATCGAACTGAGCGAGCGCGAAGTCGATCCCTCCTACCTCAAGGCCCTGCAAGGTGGAGCAAATTGACAAAATGTACGGGCGACCCTTGCACGCGGACTTACGGAGCCAGGGCGACCGCAAGGGATCGCCCTTGAGGGGAGGCTATGGCGGTCGCCCAGATAATCCATAAATCATACCAACCTTTGAGAGGTACCTATTGTGCATCCACTAATTACGCAAGACCCCATCACAGGCAGTGACCTTATAGTCACGCGGCTAGAGTGCCCTGACAGCGGCATCGTCATCGAAGGGAAATTCAGTCTGGGCTGGATGGCGCGCCTGACACCCGAACAGCTCGCCTTCGTGGGACTGCTGGTAAAGCACCGCGGCAACATCCAAAAACTGGCAGCTGAAATGAACGTCGCCTACAACACCGCTCGCAATCACCTGGATGCCATCGTCGCCGCGCTTGAAAGCCCGCCCAAACGCAAAGACCGATCACACCGCCAGGAAATCCTCAGACGCCTTTCCGCCGGTGAAATCACCTTCGAAAGCGCCATGCGCCTCTTGAAAAATTAACTCGTATAGATAGGATCTTATGTTACAACAATATACATACAGTAGCCCGGCCGGAAACCTCCCTTATGTTGTCTACACCCCTCTCAATTACCGCGCAGATACATCCGTGCCACTCCTTGTCATGCTGCACGGGTGTACACAATCAGCCGCAGATTTCGCCGCCGGTACGCAGATGAACCTGGTAGCGGAAGAGCATAATTTTATCGTTGTCTATCCACAGCAGGTGAGAAAGAACAACTCGCTGTATTGTTGGAACTGGTTCGACCTGGCCAATCAGTCGCGTGACCATGGCGAACCAGCCATGATCGTCGGCATTGTCCAGGACATACTTCAGAACACAGCGCAATGGACAATCGACACAGCCCGCATCTACGTGGCAGGTATCTCCGCCGGGGCGGCCATGTCTGTCATCCTCGGCGCAACCTACCCTGACATCTTCGCTGCCATCGGCATTCATTCTGGCCTTGAATACCAGGCGCTGAAATCACATCATGGTGCACTGACCATCTCAAAACGGGGAGGACCTGACCCGCTCCAGCAGGGACTGGCAGCCTACGAAGCCATGGGCAGTTACGCGCGTATCGTCCCAACCATCGTATTTCACGGCACAAAGGACACCGTCATCAACATCACCAACGGCGACCAGGTTGTGCAGCAATGGATGCAAACAGATATGCTTGCATCTCACGACACCTACGTAGCCGACTTCAACGCACCAGCCACCGCCACAACTTACAAGATTCCAACCGGCTATGCCTACACCGTCTACACATGGCAAAACAGCAGGGGGAAGACCATCCAGGAGTACTGGAAAGTCAACGGACTGGGGCACGCCTGGTCAGGTGGCAATTCCAGCGGCTCCTACACCGACTCCCGTGGCCCGAGCGCCAGCGAGGCGCTTTACGCTTTCTTCATGCACCATTCAATGCATAGAAAAGCAATACATCCTACCGCGTTCTTCAAACATGTACTCCACAACGTCAAAGGTTTTTTACCAATAAAATAATCGACCCTGCCTGAATACATCAAACAGGGTCACTCCAGGGGCATCGTCCCTGGAGTGGCGCGGTTTGATAATAGTGTCTATCCCGATCTCTCCCTCATAGCATTCACCTTATCCGCGAACCCAAAGAAATACTCGATGGATTCTGGATTGCTCATCGCATCCGCGCTGACAGCTTTCTCAACCGGCGCGCCCATAAAAAGCTTTTTAACCGGCACCTCCAGCTTTTTCCCGCTCAACGTTCGCGGCACCTCCGGAACAGCAATCACCTCGTCCGGTACGTGGTGTGGAGAGATACCTTTGCGCAGGCTCTCCTTGATCTTCGCTTTCAAAGCATCATCCAGCGTCACGCCATCTCTCAGTGCTACAAAGAGCGGCATACAATACTTGCCACCCGGCAGTTCCACCCCGACGATCAGGCTATCGAGCACCTCAGGGATTCCTTCCACGATGCGGTAAATCTCGCTGCTGCCCATCCTGATACCCTGCCGGTTAATCGTGGAATCGGAACGGCCATAGATGACCGCGCTGCCCCTGTTAGTAATCATGATCCAGTCGCCGTGCCGCCATATCCCCGGGTACATCTCGAAATAGCTCTCCTGGTAGCGCTTCCCTTCTGGATCGTTCCAGAAGTAAATGGGCATCGATGGCA
>VBHS01000365.1 GCA_005881295.1 Chloroflexota bacterium | reverse complement strand
GGCGATGCGCTGGGCCTCTTTATGATGTTCGTGGGAATGCCGCCCGAACACCTTGAGGGGGCACGCCAGCAACCAATGTGGCCGATGTGGGAAGCTGTAGCCCACACCCTGGCCTACGATGCCGCTGCTCTGGGGGACGATGGCTCGGTCCCCACCGAAAAAGCCGCTCGCGTCACCGTGCCAACGCTCGTCATGGATGGCTCTGCCTCTTTCCCGTTCATGTATACGACGGCAGTGGCGCTGGCAAAGGCCATTCCCAATGCCAGACATCGCCAGCTTCAAGGTCAGACGCACGAAGTCGCTGCGGAAGCCCTTGCTCCCGTACTGCTGGAATTCTTCAATCCTCAAGCAGTTACGAGCTAACGCCATGTGCGAGGTGCTCTCAACGGGCGCTAGGGGGCGGCGCCCTGGCAGGGGGGCCCCATGCTCTTTTCTCCATCCGAGCCTTCGGTTCGGAAAAGAACTTGCACATCGGGTCGGCTAACACAAACATACAGCAACGCTGATCATATTCAAACTGCTCCCCTCGACGAACAGGGATTGCCGAGGACAGCTTTTTATGTCCCTCACTGTGTTGGCTACCTGGCATATCCGTTCTTAGAAAACGACCAGTTTTTCGAACGGATGTGCCAAGTAGCCAGCACAGGGAGTCAGACGTTCTAGCATGTTTTAGGTTGTCTCGTCCGTTCTCTATGAGTGAGATCATTTCTCACCGCCCGTCAAGCGGAAGGTTTTGGTGACTGAAGCCCTTTCACCATATCCTGACGGTCCCGCACAGAGACGCTGTTGTCGGGAGATGACTGCCTACATCGCTGAGAACTAAGCTTCGAACAATTCGGTCCTCACCATGACACGCGGGTCTTACGAGTCCATGTCCTAAGCGTCTTCGGAGCATTTCTCGTGTTTCCAACAGGCTCTTGTCCCCTTTGTGTTTCCACTCCAGGTAGGTACGATGATCCAAGAATCTCCTTCCCAATTCTTCCCGACTACGTCGGGGATATCAGGCCGCGTTCCACGGCGCACCACAACATTTGGTATGGTATCTCTTCAGATTATTCCTACATCAATCAAAAAAGAGCATATTACTGACCTCGCGATAAGAAACTAAACGAGGTCAGCGTATCCCCACCTGAAAACTGTACGCTCAGGTTAGGATGTGCTGACTCCTGCTTGAAGCACTGACTCTCTTCAGAGGGTCTTGGGACTTTGAATGGAGATGCGATTGCCCTGAGTGGCGAATGTGTCTGCGCTGGATCTATCTTTGGGTTGAAGCTTCCGCCGTTCGCTTTAGGTTCTCTAGCCAAGCCTTGAGTGATTGATCAAGAACACGCTGCATCGTAGCGAGTTGGCTCCGCACCGGTTCACCGTTCCAGGATTCCTCTGTGTGGACCCGCACTCCATTCTCATCCGGTGTCAGTGTCCAGACGTGTACAGCTTCAATCCCCTGTGCGGGACCGGTCCAGACAATACGCCGTTGAGGTTCGATTTCCTGAATCGTCGAGGTGATGTGGAGGCCGCTCGTTTGCCAATGGAAGACCGTTCCCACCGCAAGCGGTCCATCAATGCTTGCCGCGTCGACTTCTGGCTGCCAAGTAGGCCAGGAAGGGATGTTGGTTTGCACGTTCCAGATGGTTCCTAGTGGTGCTGTGATTAGGATCTCGTCGCGTGTGATGACTGGGGCATTTCTATCAATATCCATAAGAAGTTGTCCCTTGAAAAAGTGAGGTGGAGTCGGGCTTGATGTTCCTAACTCTCTTTTTTCCGCTTGGATTTACGTCCATTCAATCTAATTGTACAAGTAATCTGTGTTTAGTGTCAAGCGAGCAAGCTTCTCGGCTTATAGGGGTCAGCGCATCCTAACCTGAGCGTACAGTTTTCAGGTGGGGATACGCTGACCGGTTGTGTTGCAAAAACTCGCAGAGGAATGCCATGGCAAGAGGCTCCCCATTCTTGTTGTGCTTAGGCCGCCACTCCGAAGAGGCGGGCGACGAAGGTGACCTGCCCGCCGATGTCTCCTTTGCTCACCCCCTGCATCTGTCCCTGGCGAATCATATGCATCGCTTCATAGCCTTGCAGGGTTCGCCCTGCCGTTTCCACGGAAAAGAAGCCCATCCCGGGCTTGACCAGCCGTTTGATAAAGCGGTGGTCTTGCTCCACCAGGTTATTGAGGTATTTGACTTGCCTGAGTTCGACCGACGCGGGAAGCATTCCGACGGCTTTGAGCGAGGCCTCGGCCTTGGGATAGGCGGCGTTCTTATCCACATTGATCACGCGAGGAGTCGGCGTGGTGGGGTTGGCCGGAGCCGTGGGTTGGGCCACCTGTTCCTCGGCCGGATGGGCCCCAGGAACTGAATCAGCGGTTGAATGCCGCGCTTTCATAAAGAAGCGCTTGGCCGCCTGGGCATCGCGTGTCGGGCTCAAGAGAAACTCGAGCGTGTTGCCTTCCGAGTCGACGGCTCTGTAGAGGTACGTCCACGTTCCTTTGATTTTGATGTAGGTTTCATCGACACGCCAGGAGTCATTGGTGGCTTTGAGGTGCGGCCGAGAGCGTTGCTCCAGTTCGGGGGCATAGCGCTGCACCCAGCGGTAGATCGTGGTATGATCGACTGCGAGTCCGCGCTCGGCCATCATCTCTTCCAGGTCGCGGTAGCTCAATGAGTAGCGCAAATACCAACGCACGCATAGGAGAATAATCTCGGCTTCAAAGTGACGCCATTTAAACGGACTCTGCTGGTTCATGAAGGGAACTCCTCGGCTCTTCTTGAATGCCGCAGAGTTTACCATACCGCCAGCATTTTTGCAACACAACCCCACAAACGGTACCTCTTGGACCTGCAGTCCATGGAGCTGCCCGTGCCGGAAACGACACTCGTCAGTCGGAGTGACGCTCGACCCTTGCAGGAAACGAGCGGTTCACTATCCTGCGACCAGGTTGTCATCAAGCCCTGCTATGGCGCTTCTTCCCAAGGGGTCATGAAAGTGGTCAGAGGAGAGACCAGCGAAGAATCCGAAGCGCAGTACCGCCGGCTGCTGCGGTCGAGTGAGGTGCTCGTGCAGGAGTTTCTCCCTGAGATTGCTCAAGGCGAAACGTCGGCCGTCTTCTTCAACAACCACTTCAGTCATGCCGTCGTCAAAGTACCCAAGACCGGTGAATTTAGGACGAACTATGACTTGGGCGGCACCGAGCACGCCGTGACGCTCAGCACAGAGCAAAAGGCAAGAGTCGAGCGGGTGTATGCTCAATGCACGCAAGACGTCCTCTACGCCCGCTTGGACTTTGTCGAAACCGCCAAAGGCATACGGCTCATGGAGCTGGAGCTCATCGAGCCATACCTCTTCTTCGACTACCAGGAAGGGGCAGCGGATGGCTTTGTGAAAGCATTTGAACAGCGGATCGAGCGAAAGTAGCAAGCGCTTCTCTTATTCGCAGCTATGCTGCCGGATCTTCTGTGTAAATCTCACCATTAAACTGGTTCTCCGTCCTCTTCTGTGCAAAAACCTCATCAGCAGAATTCTGAAAAACTTTCATCTGCTCTGGAAGCGGATAGCGAAAGAGAGAAGATTTCTCATAAGCTCATCCTTCGCCTAAATTGTGCCAGAGCCAGATAAGATTCAAAAAGTGTGTGGACTACGATACATTCTACTCAGGCTCTCATCTGAGCACTCCAAATGCTCAGGCATATTCATCGGGCAACGACGGCCAGCGCGAGGCCGCCCAGGCAGACCAGGACGCATATCCTTGAGGGGCGTCTTCCAGGACGGTGCCATGTAGCTCAGCTTCATCCGGCTCATGAAAGAACGCACGCCATTTCGTCTGTTCCTCTTCGCTCATTGGCCATGTCTGGTTCGGAGTCTCTGCAAAGCGGTTTTGGACGCGCTTTCGCTGCGTTTCTGGGTCAATGGGCAAGTAGATGACCTGGCTTTTCGCTCCTCTCTGCCTGGCGAACCATCTCAGAGAGGACCGTTCGTCTTTGCTCCACAATCCGAAATCCAGGATGACATTGGTATGAAGCTCAAGAGCGCGCAAAGCTATCCAGATCAGACGACCTTCCAGGGCATCTCGTTCTGCCTGCTCGTTTCTTCCAAATAACGGAATCATCCACTCATCAAGGGTCAACCGCAAGGCCGAGGCTTCCACTTCTAATTGCTTGGCTTTGGTGGTCTTGCCAGACCCTGGAAGTCCCACCAGGAGATACAAGAGTGCAGGTTCTTTCATACCTGCATTATGGCACATTTTGACGGGTTTGGAACCAATTCGTGTCCGGTTTGAACCATAGCTCGGTTCTCTCGTCCATGTTCAAGCAAGGGGGTCGAGTGCTACGAGCATGGACTCGTGGACAGGATATCTGTCGAACGTTGCACCACCGTCGCGTTTCTGTGACAAAACCCGGACTCGACTGTGTTCAGGCAGAGATCAGAAACGGCCTGGACATCCCAATCGTTGGACAGCTTCTGAGTCACGAGCGAGGACATAACCGCTGTCAAATCACAATCCGCGAGCCGGAAACGAATTTTTATGTGAGAATCTTGTTTCCCCTGGCTCCATTTTCCCTGTTTCTTTCACTGCTTTGGTGAAATAGTGCTTGCTTAGTATACGCTCTCCTTCGTCCAATGCGATAATGTTTGCAGGATGTATCTGAACAGGAA
>VBHS01000003.1 GCA_005881295.1 Chloroflexota bacterium | reverse complement strand
AGTGATACCTGAATTCTTGAACCAATTATAGATGGAGAGAAGAAATATGACCATTCAAGAACGAAAAAAAGCGATACCTGTACCTCAAGTTGAAGCTCGCGAACCTATTCCGCAGCAAAATCTGCGCATCCCTGGCCCAACACCTGTACCACCAGTGATCCTGGCGGAAATGGCGCGTCCAATGATTAACCATCGCGGACCAGAGTTTGCCGCTATTGTACGGCGCGTCACGGCACGCCTGCAATATTTTTTCCAGACCTCTTCACCAGTTCTAACATACCCTGCTTCAGGTACAGGCGGACAAGAATCTACTATTGCCAACCTCTTCTCGGCTGGCGATCATGTCGTAGTCATCACCATTGGATCTTTTGGCAACCGCCTGGCAAAAATTGCCGAGGCTTACGGTCTACAGGTTTCGCGTATTGAGTTCCCCTGGGGACAGGCAGCTGATCCAAACATCGTCGAGGCCCGTCTGAAAACACTCAAGCCATACAGGGGTGTGCTGATGACGCATAATGAAACCTCGACAGGGGTAATGAATGATGTACAGACCCTGACAACACTTGTGCGGCAACTCGCCCCTGACACCCTGATTGGCGTTGATGCCGTGAGTTCACTGGGATGCGCGCCACTGGAAATGGACCCATGGGATATAGATGTTGTTTTCACAGGTTCGCAAAAGGGATGGATGACTCCTCCCGGACTGATGATGATTGCCGCCAGCCCTCGAGCATGGGAGGCCAGCAAGTCGGCCAAACTGCCACGCTTCTATTTTGATTGGGCCAGTTCGCGCAAAATGCTTGAGATTGGTCAGCATCCGACCACTCCTCCCCTTTCCATTTTCTATGCTTTGGACCTGGCGCTGGAAAAGATGCTTGCTGAAGGTCGTGAAGCAATTTTTTTACGGCATCAACATATCGGTGACTACGTGCGCCAAAGAGCGAAAGACATGGGATTACGGCTGCTTGCCGATCATGCTAATGCATAAGTAGATGAGTAGAGAGGAACAGTGGAATATGTCGATGGCGCAAGATGAGAAGGTAGAAACTATTAAAATACTGATTACTGACCGCATAGCAAAAGAAGGCGTTGCGCTTTTACGTACCGAGCTTCCCCAGGCACAAATCGATGAACGTCCGGGAATGAAACCTGACCAGTTGAAGGCAATCATCGGAGAATATCACGCTCTGATTGTGCGCAGCGAGACACAGATAACGGAAGACATATTGGCGGCTGCAACACATTTGAAGATCGTAGGGCGCGCAGGCGTTGGCGTAGACAATATCGATACGGAAACGGCGACACGACAAGGCATCATGGTTGTCAACTCTCCCACCGGCAATATCGTCGCGGCAGCGGAACATACCATCGCTATGCTGATGGCTCTTGCACGGCAGATTCCCACTGCGAATAGCAGCACCAAGGCGGGCAAATGGGAAAAGAGTCGCTTTTTGGGCGTTGAGGTGCGCAACAAGACGCTGGGCATCGTTGGGCTGGGGAAGGTTGGCACAGAGGTTGCACGCCGCGCACAGGGCCTGGAAATGCAGGTTATAGCCTTTGATCCCTACGTAGCGCCTGAACAGGCGCGTAAGCTCGGGGTGTCAATGCTGGGTTTTGAAGAGGTGCTCAAACAAGCAGATTTTGTCACATTGCATACCTCATTAACCAGCGGACCAAGTGGTACAAAAGGATTGATCGGCGCGCACGAGCTACACCTGCTCAAGCCGGGTGCCCGGTTGATTAACTGCGCCCGGGGCGGGTTAATCGACGAGAAGGCATTACTCGACGCACTCAATGAGAACCGCCTGGCTGGCGTTGCACTCGATGTCTTTAGCCAGGAACCTATACGCGACAGCGCCGTCTTGAAAGAGATTCTGGCCGATGAGCGCGTGATCGCCACGCCTCACCTTGGCGCCTCGACTGAAGAGGCACAGATAGGGGTGGCCACAGACGTCGCCGAGCAAGTTATTACGGTACTGCGAGGCAACTTCCCTCGTTCAGCCGTCAATGCACCATTAATCCTGCCGGAAACCTTGAAGGTGCTTCAACCCTACATGCGCCTGGTGGAACAGATGGGGCGCCTGTACACTCAGTTGCAACCAGGACCACTGCATAAGATTGAGATTTCCTGTAGCGGTGACATTGCCAGCTACGACCTGCGCCCTCTGCAAGCTGCACTCGTTAAAGGGCTGCTAGAGTCGGTTTCTGACGCTCATGTCAATATGATTAATGCGCCTACACTGGCAAAACAGTGGGGTCTGGAGATCATTGAGCAGAAAAGTACTACACCAGCTGAGTTTGCCAATCTGATAACGCTGCGCATGATGAATGCTAATGGTTATCCATCCTCTTTCGCAGGAAAGCCAGGCTCTGGCGATGAACACGTGGAGGTGATCAGCGGCGCAGTCATGCATGGAGAACCACGTATTGTTCGCGTCGGCCGCTACTGGGTTGAATTTGTCCCGGAGGGCTATATTCTCTTCTGCCGCAACCCCGATCAGCCTGGTATGATCGGCCGCGTTGGAACTGTACTAGGAAAAGCCCACGTCAATATTCGCCATATGGATGTAGGCCCCATTGTACGTACTCCACGACAGCGCAACCAGCAGCAGCCAGATACCGCGCTGATGATCGTTTCCGTAGATGACCCAATCCCCGATTGGGCCCTACAGGAGATCGGCGCAGCAGGAGATATCTTTGGCTTGACTCTGGTCAAATTATAGCCTGATGTCTTTGACGTTGAGCAATGTTGAATTTATAATAAGCAGCTTAAAGCAGATGCTTAAAAGATGAAAGGAAATGTTGCGCAACATAAAATCCCCTGGCAAAAGCCAGGGGATTCAGCACTGGAGCGGGTAACGGGATTCAAACCCGTGGTCTCAACTTTGGGAAAGTTGCATGTTATCACTACACCATACCCGCACAAAACCTGTTAACAAAAGGGATTATATCTGACAAGCAACCAATTGTCAAGCATTTTTTAAGAAGGGCTAGCCCTTCTTTTTATCTTTCTCTTTTTGAGCCTTCTGTGCTTTGTAATACGATTTTGGCTTTGGGTGCCGTTCAGTATCGACGTACGCCGCTAAAGTAGAATCTTCCCGTGAAGCAACCTCCGACTCATCGCGCTCACTGATAAGTTCCTGTAAATCGTTGTATATGTTATAGTTATCGCTGGCTTCCCGCATCCGCAACATATGGCGCAACACATTGACCTGCGTGATATTGGTTTTATCATCCTTCGCCATCAATGTTCTTTGCAACAGCTTATCAACGAGATCTATACTATCGTCATGCGCGCCGATACTTTCAAGACGCTCACGCACCACCAATAACTGTTGATAAAGGTTCATACATTTCTCCTCCCGACAGTGGGATGGTCCACTGCTAGGAGTATGGTAGCATAGTACGCTTGATCACGTCAAATCGAGATTACATAACTGGCCTGATATCTCATCCTTATCTGTATAGCGAGGTAATGCAACAACAAAAGTCGACCCCTCGCCTGGGATACCCTGACTTTCTACCCATATGCGACCATCCATTGCCTCTGTCAACTGCCGGCAGAGATAAAGCCCCAGGCCAGCTCCCCGTTGTATACTGTTTAAGGCGCTATCCAGACGCATAAATTTGGTGAAAAGTCGGCCTTGATCTTGCGCTCCTATCCCTGGTCCCCAATCTTTGACGGCAATGATCACGAACTGGTCGCAGGGCATGTCGAAAAGGTGGTTATGAGGGGATAGCGGCCGCTCATTCAGCGTGTCACCATCCACTCCTTTTGCAGTGATCTCAATCTTTGAAAAGGCCGGAGTATATTTCAGCGCATTGCCTACGAGATTGAGCAATATTTGACGCAGCCGCAAATCATCTACCCAAACACACAGGTCATCAGGTATCCTGACCTCAACAGGTCGCTTTTCACGTGTGGTCGTGGGCTCTAGAATCTCAAGGATCAACTGCACAGTATTGATCACTTTTACAGGTCCCAGGTTCAAAGAAACCCCATCCTGGTCAACACGACTGGTATCCATCACATTGCCCAACAGCAAGACTAATTCTTCACAAGCTCGACGGGCATTAGTGAGAAAACGCAATTTCGCTTCCTCATCGACTAGCTCACCAAAAGCACCCAAAAGTTCGAGGTAACCCTGAATGGCCGTCAAGGGAGTTCGGAGTTCATGAGAGGCTGTCATCAGAAAATGATTCTTGAGTTGATCAGATTCCTGCGCCTGCTTCAGCGCATCGCGTAACTCGCTATTCAAACGAGCATTGGTAATCGCAATACCGGCCTGTATGCTGATCTCTTTGAGCATTTCCAGGTGTCGCCTGGTATAGGCATCAGGCTGATAGCTTTGAGCTGAAAGCAATCCTATGGGGGTTTCACCGTAATGAATCGGCACAAAGAGAAAAGATTGCGAAGGGCGCATACTCCCGAACAAATTGTCATCAATTTCAGGCGCCTCTTCATTGAGAAAGTGCGCATATTCTTGTTCACAAGAAAACAAATAGCCTTGTCTCTCCTCAAAGAGAAGTTTCTTCATATTGGCTGGAAAATGTTGAAACTCAAAAGTAGGGTAGCTGACCTCTTCGTCGATAAAGTAATCTATCATCAGCGCATCTTTTTGATGGAGATAGCGTATAACAAAAAATGCGTCCGCAGGCATCACCCGCTTCACCTGTTCATAAATTGTCTGGTAGACTGTATCAAGGTCCCGCAATGCTTCAGGCGCCGAGAGCACCCGGCCAATCTCTATAAGCGCCGCGCGCTCTTCGCTATTCCGCTGCGCTTCTTCATACAGACGTGCCCCCTCAATGACAACTGCCGCCTGGTTGGCAAACAACTCAAGAAAAGACAGGGTCTCATAAGTTGGGCGCAGTCCGTCAAGCGGAGCATCAGGTGTCAAAAAACCCAGAAGAGTGTTATCGCCGCTGACGAGTGGAACCACCAGCAGATCTTCTGCTTGCCAAATGCGGTTAGATGAGACTTGTCGCTCCTCATACAGTATGGAAGATTCACTTAGCTCAACTGGCAAGACAAAGAAACTATTAATATGGTCATTTTTCCAGAGAGGAGCCTCAGCGGGGATAAAGTATGATTCACTCATCCGGTATTCTTCACTAATCAATTGGGCGACTACAGTGTCAGGTAACGGATGCTGCCGTAGGTACTCTTCTTCCTCAGGGCCCTCACCCGCGGTTGCGCCGGCATGAAAATAGCCGGCGCCATCAGATATGTACAGTACTGAATAGCGAAAGCGCAAAGCTGTACAAATGGCCTCAGATACACGCTTGAAGAGTGTGTCCGCATTCATATCCAGCCGAAGCGAAGAGCCGATCTCAGTAATGTATTTGAGTACTTTCCGCTGATATTCTATATTTGTTTCACCATACTGGACCGCATCGGACTGGTTATTCATCAAAGAAACAGGGGGAAGATCATTTTGTTTCACACACTAAGTCCTCTTATTTTTTACACACTGGCTCTATTATAGCATACATAAGGTACTCTTCTATAAAATATCCGAAGGCCGAGGAGAAAGCGATGCGGTAAACGCGCCGGAACAGGAACTTAAGAAAGGGCTTCGACCACAACCATGTTCGTATAGAACGTGCTGCCGCCATTGAAGTCGGCCAACCGGTCAGAAGTCGTCCAGTTGACATTGCGCTTATCCGGGCTAAACTTCGGCCACCATACTGTAGTTGTGGCCAATACTCCAGGGCGCACATCCCCCGTCACGTCGGCAACAAGGTAACATTCCCCTCGCTCATTGCTCACGCGCACCAGTTGACCATGGTGAATACCGCGAGACTCAGCGTCCCGCGGATGTATGCGCAGCGTTGGGGCGCCTTCCCTGGCAATCATTCGCTCCTGATTGCCAAATGTCGAACTTACAAAATGATGCGCCGCAGGGCACAGTAGCGGCAAGCGTGAATCGGCAAAATGTTGTGCAGATTCTTCTGCCCCAGACTCTACTTCAGGTTCCCAACAAGGAACGGGGTCGTATCCTTTTGCTGCAGCCTGTTGCGAATAAAATTCGACTTTGCCTGAGGGAGTGTGGAAGATCCCATTCGCGAAAGGAACCTGCTGCTCAGCAGGTATCGTCAGCGGAATCGAACCCTCAACTTGTAAGCGTTCCAGGGTAATACCAGCAAGCAAAGGATTGCTTTGAGCCGTGGCCTCGAGAACGCTACGAATGACCTCGTTGGCATCCTCTTTTAACCATGCATCGTCAAATCCCATGCTTGCAGCTAACGCTCGCATAACATCCCAGTTGCTCTTCGCCTCACCTAGAGGAGCAATCGCGGGCATATTGTACTGGAGCGAGAGATGACCGTAGGGTTTGTGCAGATCCACATGCTCAAGCTGGCTGGTCGCCGGTAGAAGGATGTCAGCATAGCGAGCAGTGTCGGTCTCAAAGAGTTCATGTACAACAGTAAACAGGTCGGCACGCATTAACCCTTCAACGATTTTTCCTGCATTTGGTGAAGAAGCAACGGGGTTGGCGTTGTAGACAAAAAGTGAGGTGATTGGAGGATTGGCCTCACCAGTAAGAATGGACCCCAGGCGATTCATGTTTAAAGTGCGGGGCTCTGGCGGACAGGCAGGATCATTATTATGTGCCACCGCTGCCTTATCCCATTTTAACCAGTCACTGGTACTATACATCAAGCCGCCGCCAGGTAGGCCATACTGCCCGGTCAAAGCAGGCAGACAAGCAAGGGTACGGACGGTCTGACCACCGTTTGTGTGGCGATTGATACCGTCTGTCACGCGCAAAAGGGCCGGCGTCGTCATGGCATAACTGCGCGCAAGATCAACAATTGTCTCTATCGAAAGTCCTGTTAACTGAGCCGCTCGTTCGGGTGGAAACTTCATTATTCGTTCTAATAAGCGTTCCCAACCTAACGTATGAGCCGCAATCCATTGAGGATGGTGAAGTCCTTCCTCCACTATTACGTGCATCAAGGAAAGGGCAAGCGCGGCATCGGTACCCGGATAAGGTTGGATATGCTGATCAGCGGATCGGGCGGTGAGTGTATGGATAGGATCAATGACAACAACGCGTGTACCATTTCGTTGAGCTTGTCGTAAGAAAGGCATGATGTGCGGAGCAGTGCTGGCGGGATTGCTACCCCAGATGAGCACGAGTTTACTGCGAAGCAGCATCTCCGGCGAAGGGGCCAGGCGCCCACCAACGGTCAGTAACACGGCCTCCTCAGCAGCATGACCACAGATTGCACGCTCCAAACGACAAGCACCTAAGCGATTCCAGAATCGACTGTCGGTAACCGCACCATTGACCAGGCCAAGCGTACCAGCATAGCTATAGGGTAAAATGCACTCTGCTCCCTGTTGACTAATGATATCGCGCCACCGGACAGTAATCTCCGCAATCGCCTCTTCCCAGGTAATTCGCGCAAATTCACCGCTCCCTTTAGGGCCAACACGTCGCATAGGATACAAGATACGTTCCGGGTGATAGACGCGGTCCAGGTAACGATTAACCTTGGCGCAAAGCCATCCCCGTGTTATTGGATGGTCAGCCCGACCACGGACGCAAACAGCTCGTCCATGTTCATCCACCTCTGTCTCGAGAGCACAACAATCAGGGCAGTCATGCGGACAGGCACCGTGGACAACACGAAGATTTGTATGCTCAATGGCTTTTAGCGACATGATGTAACCTTTCAGACCGCGAACTAACCACTATGCTCTTTCTACTGTGCATTATTTTAAAGGGAGCGTCAAGAGTCCGATAAAAACGTCGTATGTTGTGCGAATAGGAAAAAGGTAGCTGCAGCCCCAAATTTCGTTTAGGGCTGCAGCTACTTTCATAACATATAATAATGGTGGGCGCTTACCGAAAGATCGGCATCATACATATCATTACGTTGACAAGTTACTGTTCACAGAGGGATTCCAATTGTTGTTCGCTCACGATTGCTAAATGGCAGGGAAAGAGTGAGGACTGGCCTATTCCCAGGAACCAGAGGCCGTTAGCCAATCAAGAATAGTTTCTGGCATATGCGAAACAGCCGCCTGACGCTGTGAACTGCGAGGAAGGGAATGTAGTATGGTAGAGCCATATTCTTTAGATAGAACACGACGATCGAAGAGGATGACCACGTTGCGCGTGGCTTCGCTCCAGACAAGCCTGTTCAACGCTCTGCGTAGTCGCAGAGATGCGACCGGCACAGTCAACTGATGCAATTGGTCTGAATAGTGTTCGGCGCGGGCGGCAACCGGCGGGTCATTGAGTACAGGCATAGGCAGTCGCGTAATGAATGTGCAGACGGGTACCCTGCTGATCTCTCCGATATTATCCCAGAAATTGCCTGTACCAAGCACTATGACGTGCTCCTGACTGTTGAATAGCTGCCAGAGCTGGCGCGGTGAGCCATCGACCCCTTGACCTAGCACAAGAATCCCACGCCCTTCCAGGACAGGTTTTACCGCCGCGTACGAACTGCGTAGCGATGCATGGGAAGTATAGAGTATCACCATCTGTCCTTCCAATGCTGTGGCAAGTTGAATTAACGTTTCATCCAGGCTGCGCTGATACTGAGGCATATTGGGCTCAGGTACATCGTTTGGCAGGTATAACAGCGTCTGCTCGTGATGCTCAGTCACCACTGACAACGCGGGACATGCCTCGTTTTCCAGACCAAAGCGTCCCCGACAAAAGGAGAAATTATTATCTACAGAAAGCGACGCCCCAGCAAGTATAGTACAGATATCCGCGCCGAAAATTGTTCGTTTCAATAAGGCCGAGATCTGCACCTGCTGCCCATAGAGTACAGGTACTGGTGGATGTGAATGCTCGCCACTTGGGGTTGTTAAGGGAACAGGTGGCACCACCAGGCGCTGCTGAACCGTTTGCTGTACAAATGGTGGGGGAGCAGGTGGCATGCGCAGCCAGTAGACCATATCGCTCTCTGCCAGGGCCATTGCTTGCTGCCCAAGCCGCTTCTGCTCTAATAGTTTCCAGGCGATGGCCGCCAGCTCTGAGGCGACAGAATCTTCCTCACCACTGCCCACATCTAGCCGGTGGTGGCTACGCTGCGTCGTCAGAAGAACGCGCTCCGCTTCATGGACGAGATCTATGACATGCTGGAGACGCTGCGCTGTTTGCTGCCAAGCACGTTCCACGTCAGTCCATGTTCCAAGATTACGAGTCTCTCCCGTTAAACGCAATGGCTGATCGGTACGGTCGTTACTGCGCCCTCCATAAGAATTTCGCCCCTTGTCACGCCCACCATTATTCGAGCCCGAACCGTGCTGAAGAAACTCCTCTAAAAGCTGGCCGTAGCAACTAAACAAATTGGAGACAGCATCCGAGGCATGATGCAGCGTCTGAAACCAGGTGCGCATACGCGTATCAACCTCCGACTTGCTAACAGTCGGCGTCGTTGAGAGCCCCCCAGGCCCATTTTCACGCAATGCTGGTGCGCCCAGCGCTAGCAAACCCTGGTAACGGCCATCAGGAAGTTCTGTACCGATGGTATTGAGCAGCCCCAACAGGTGCGTTTGCTCGAGTTCGGCACTACTCCAACGGGACATTTCTTCTTCTAAGAGGTCTGCATCCAGGATTAAACGACGATCAATAGCCGCAAGGAGCGAATGGGAGTGAGTAAGATCGTCCAGCAACCCGGCATGAGTGGTAACGACAATCTTTGCTGTTTTCACCCGTTCCTCAGCTCTACTCACGAAACAGTACCCTTTACGGCGATAAACGCAGCGATCATAGGCGCTGGCGATGTGTCCGTCTGCCGATGGGATGCGCTCCACGCCGGAAGAGATGCGTTCCCAGGCGGTAATCTCTTGTGGGAGCATGGTCAGTTCACTACGTTCCCCCGTTAAAGTCTGTTGAGCCCATATTCCCTGTTTCGCAAGGCCGCGCGCTTGCTCCGCAGTCAATTCACCACTGGTGCGCCTCAATGCTGCGCCAAACCAGCGATGAGTGCATAGGTATCCGCCATGCTCAGCCAGATATGCAACCGGTAGCTGGCTCTTCAGAGAAGCTTGCAAACGCGGTAAGACAGTTTCGATAAGACGGCGAGCGCTCTGCTGGTTTGAGCATGTGATCAATAGCCTTCGCGGTGAGGTGCCTGGCTGCGTTTCAAATGGCTCACCAGTCAGCCACTCCAGGGCTGGCAGCAACGCGGGAGTATAGTCACTGCCGCCAAGTGTTACCTCCATTAACAGCGTCGTCCTCTGCATCAATGCTTCAAGCACCGCTTTACGCGCCGTCCGGTATCCTAGAGGGGCCGCCTGATTGGCCTGTTCAGGTATCACCTCAACGATGTTTTTCATCTGTTCAAGTGTATTCAAAGCGGGGGGGGTTGTCTCCACCTGTGGAGTTTGAACGGCGTTGACCTGGGCATCGCTCTCATGGGCAATTGCAAAAGACAGGACGCGTGGGTCCATACCCAGCTGTGCCGCAAAGCGATCTCCTAAGCTGCCACGTATGGGAACGCCTCGCAAGCCCTCTTTCTCCTGCCGAAAACGTAACTCCTGGCGAAAGAAAGCCAGCAACGGCCAGTTATGTGGCGCATCCAGGTTTGCCAAGTCTTTCAGCAGTGCGAGGTCAACTGCCTGCAGTCGCTGGTGTAAAGCTAGAAAGACCTGCATTGCCAGCTCCGTATCGACCATAGCGCGATGTCGTTCAGGCGCCACCATTATGCCAAGAGCTGCGGCAACCTGTCCCAGGTTATAGCTAGGTAGAGAAGGAAGAAGTACGGTCGCAAGTTCAAATGTATCTATTAAGGCGTTATTTCGCACCAGGCCGCGGCGGCGCAGAAAGCCGACATCAAAAGGGATGCTATGACCAACGATAGGCAAATCGCCGATGAATTGTTGCAATTTTTGCGCAATGGATTCGAATTGAGGAACTCCGGTTAATTGCTGCGGTGTAATTCCGGTGAGACGCTGCACACGATAAGGAACAGGACGCCCTGGTGCAACCAGAGTTTCCAAAGTATCAAGTACGGTAGCTCCCTGAAACTTGATTGCAGCAACCTCAAGAATGGCATCATGTTCCGCTTGCAACCCGGTTGTTTCCAGGTCAAGTGCCACGCGCACAGGTGGCTTCTTCCCCATAAATTCCAGTTCCTTACGTCTCTCCCAATTTTCAGGCCGCTAATTAGAGCCTCACACTTTACCCGCGCTACTAATCGGCCAATTTCTAAGGAGAGCAGCAGCTAATTGTGCTGCACGTCCTCGATGGCTGATACGATTCTTCTGCTCTGGAGCCAGTTCAGCAGTGGTCTTTCCTAATTCGGGAACAAGAAAAATGGGGTCGTACCCAAACCCTTGCTCACCATGTGGAGCATCTGCAATTCTGCCCTCTAATATACCTTCAACCGTTTGACAATATCCCGAAGGCTCAGCTATAGCAATGACACAACGGAAGCGCGCAGTTCGCTTCTCCGCCGGAAGTCCCTTGAGTTGCTCAAGAATCAAACGGAAGCGTGTTTCATATGATGCTTCACTGCCAGCGAAACGAGCGGAGTACACTCCAGGAGCTCCGCCGAGGGCATCAATCTCCAAACCAGAGTCATCAGCGAGAGAGAGCAGCCCTGAAGCCTTTGCATATGCAATAGCTTTCAGCTCTGCATTTTCCGTAAACGTCGTTCCAGTTTCCTCTACATCCATTTTCAACGGAATATCGTGGAGAGACAGCAGCCTGAAAGGTAAATCTGAAAAAATAGCGCGGTATTCTTCCAACTTATGCTGGTTGGTCGTTGCCAACAATAGGTCCCGCATCGGTTCTCTTTTGTTAGGAGCACGCAGGTGCTCAATCTTACAGGCAGGGAGTCGCAAAAAATAAAAGGCTACTCTCTATCTGGAAACGTAAACATGGCCTATATAATACCATAGGATAGTAGAGTTGTCGAGGAAAAATAGAGCAATAGCGCCATTTTCATGCCTTGATCTCAGGATGAGACATAGGTTCAATGCTGCAAAAAGTGCGAAAACGCGCTATTGACAATGCTTAAGGTCTCCGCTATACTGACGGTACCAAAACCATGGTGACCGTAGCTCAATAGGCAGAGCACTGGATTGTGGCTCCAGCGGTTGTGGGTTCAAGCCCCATCGGTCACCCTCCATCTTCCGTTTTCTTTCACCTGTTGTGACTAGACCCATAGTTTGTCCGTAGCGGACAAACTGTGCTTCCAAAAGTGCGCGGACAAATTATGCTTCCAGATTTTTTCCACTATTAATGCCCCAACCCAGCTCGTATATGGTTCTTTGCCAGAAGGCGTGAATCTTGGGGTCCCGAAAAATACCAGGCTTTCCAAGCCGTTTGCCGACCTGTCTGTGGCTAGGTCAAGTTCAGCTTTGCCACGCCTTTGGAGTTCTTGTTCGAGATGGTTGGCTTTTTCTGTCATACAAGTGTTTTTCCACTTTTCTAGAGAACAGCAGACGATCAGCAGATGGAGCGCGAAGAAGCAAGCTAGAGTATACTCTTTAACCACTCATCGACCACAGTTTTGAGCTGCTTATCTCTCCATTGATACCATGCTTGCAGCCATTGCTCGTTAACGCCATAGAGGGTGTCTTTAAAACGGCGAAACGCACCTTTGCCGTTTAATGCCATGGATAATTTTTCGGCCGCATGTTCGTCGGCTGGAGCGACCATTTCGTCCACGAAATCGACCATCCACTGGTAGGCTACATGGGAGGGGATGCGCTCAATGGCAACGTAGTCATTGCTCCCATCGATTTCTTCCAACAAGCGTTCATCCTCGTCGGACAGGCCGAGATAGTCTGAAAAGAAGACCACTTCTCCTGAGACCAGATTCAAGAAATACCTGTTCGCCAGGTCTGAGTCTTCCATCGCGGTTTCAAGCATGTCCAGGTCAATGGGTTTCCCGTTGGGAAGTGTGTTCATATGATACTTCTCCTGATGAGCTGGGTTTCATCCCGCAGAAGTTTCTTCAATGGACTCAGCCTCCGTACAAGCTGATTTCTTTCTGTCGAGCATAGCGCTGGATTTCATGTACGTCCGTCATGCCCTTGACGATGGCTTCCTGAATCCATTCGTACATCTCGTATTTATTTTGATAGAGCCGGTTACTACAAAAGATGTTGCGACGAGCAAAAGGTGGTGGTGTGGTTCTCCGCGTGTGTTCTCGCCCAATACCTGTTGAGCCTGTTTGCACGTCCGGATCTTTGTTTTCGGTAGTAGTATAGCACAATCATCCAGGTCTTTTTGGCGTCCAGCAGTGATTTTAGCCGCAAACTCATCAGGAAAGTGCAAACAGATGATCTCCTTGAACTGTTTTGGGGTTCCGATCCACACCTGCTTCTCCTGCATAAGTAGGCAAATCGGCTGAAAGAGTTGAATAGCTTGTTCGCATATCTCCAATGCCTCTCGTATTGTTCAGTAAATTATCCTTCTACAACCAGCCAGTCGAGATCCTCCTCGTCCTCTGGCTCGGCTAGTCGAATTTCGACTTCTCCAGCCGAGAGGAACATACGCTGGAGATCCCAATAGGGGTATTTCGCGGACCGAAGAATGACTGGCACCCTGGAAACAATGACCGACTGCCCACCCTAAACTCTAGTACAGAACATAACAGCACGAATGTCAAATCGATAGCTTTGTCGCAGAAAGTGCGCCAGCCTGTTTTGACAAGAAGCCTTGACCTCCTTGTAACAGCTCTGATGTCAGTTTTCAACTGCTTGACAAGGCGTTGATCTCTGCGTATACTGAAGGCAGAATAAATGACCAGGTGCCCACTATAAGGTGAAGAATTGCCGAGCAGATGGTCATCACATTTCTCGTGTTAGAGGAGGGTGCATGCCCAAGATCGTCGATGAACAGATGCGTGAAGCCACACGTCAACGTATTATGCGCCAGGCGGCCAGCGAGTTTGCTCGCCTGGGATTTGACCAGGCGAATATTAACGCCATCGCCGAACAGGCCGGGATCGGCAAGGGAACCATTTACCTGTACTTTGAGAATAAACGCGACCTGTTTCTAGAGATGCTGCGCTCCATTGCCCAGGTGCAACTGACGGTGATCCGTGCAGCCCTGGCTCAAGAGGGGACATTGCGGCAGCGCCTGGAGCGGCTCTTCCGCGCCTTCGCCCACCTCGCCGAGGAAGAGAGCGATAACTTCAATGTGTACATGAGCGCCCTGTACGGAGTCAACCGCGCCTTTCAGGCAGAAGCCACCAAATTGTTGCGGGATTACGTGGCCGTGATTGGCTTAATGCTCGAACAGAGCCAGACGCGTGGAGAGATCCACTCTCACAATATTGAGGCTACCGCTTTGATGGTCCTGTCGCTGACGGAGTCATACATCCTCTCTGCGAAGGTGCTCGGGCAATCCGAGCTTGTGATCGTCCAGCAGGCGGGGCCGGTCGCTGAACTCATCCTGCGCGGCATCGGTACGAGCGTGTCTTGAGGCTGCGCCTACTTTTTTGCTCTTATTTTTGGTTAAATACCCACCTATTGTCAGTACGATGGTGTGCGATGCAGGAGGACTATCAGCGCCATCTTCCGCGCCCCCCTGGGCGGGGCCGGTGCTGGCAGCCGAAATCCTCTACAAACACGATCTGGAAGTCGAGGCGGTCATTCCCGCACTCATCGCCTCGATCATCGGCTACAGCGTGTTCGGGGCCTGGTCCGGCTGGAATCCGATCTTCGTCACGCACGGCAGCCTCGCCTTTACCTCCCCGCCGCAGTTGCTGTACTACGTGGTGCTCGGCCTGCTGTGCGGACTCATCGGACTGCTCTATGCGCGCGGCTTCTATGGGATCACTCACCGCTTTCACAGGCTGCGCCTCCCCAAGTGGGTGAAACCTGGCATTGGTGGACTGCTCGTAGGCCTGATCGGGCTAGTCTTGCCACAGGCACTGGGCATGGGCTACGGCTGGGTGCAGGTCAGCATGGGACCTGGCCTGCTCTCGCTGCCGCTGTGGGTGATCCTGGCGCTGCCTTTCGCCAAGATCCTGACGACCGGGCTTTCCATCGGATCGGGTGGATCCGGGGGCATCTTCGGTCCAGGTATGGTCATCGGGGCCATGGTGGGCGCCTCTGTCTGGCGGCTGTGCTACCACGTCCTGCCGGGCGTGCCTGATACGCCGGGGCCGTTCGTGATCGTCGCCATGATGGCGCTCTTTGGTGGGATCGCGCATGCCCCTCTAGCGGTGATGCTCATGGTAGCAGAGATGACAGGGAATCTCTCGATGCTCGCGCCCGCCATGATCGCGGTTGGGATTTCTTCTATCGTTGTGGGGGGAGGCGCAGCTCCCGACCGAGAGCCTGGTCGTCTCGATCCGCCGCCAGAACGAGTTGCTCTTCCCCCGGGGGAGCACCGTCATCGAACCGGACGACCTGGTGACGTTCCTGGTCAGCCCAAGCGGGGAGGAGCGCCTGTGTGCCTACCTGGCAGAACGGGTGGAGCGTGCAGAGACTATCTTGCTCCACTAGCAAGGGCGCACAGGGCTTATCGCGAATATGTACTCTTTTCTGGAGCCTGAGGCGGTCTGCCTGTCAGGGAGATTTCCCGCACTTTTTGTGGGTGTCTGGCCAGCCATTTACTTTTGGTTTTTCCTGCTAGCTGTGCTTGACACACCTTCTTCCCTTATCCTATGATCTTTTCAAGAACGCAGTAGGAGTCGGCAGGCTTATCAAAAAGGAAAAAGGACATGTTTACGAACCTGCTCGCAGCGCGTTCACAAATGGGCTTATCGCTGGCCTTTCACATCGTCTTCTCAGCGCTCGGCGTGGGCTTACCGCTGCTGCTGTGCCTCGCCGAGGGGATCGCACTCTGGCGCAAGGATGGGACCTGGCTGGCGCTCTCACAGCAGTGGACGAAGGCATTTGCCATCCTGTTCGCCATCGGCGCCGTCTCAGGCGCTATCATTGAGTTCGAGCTGAGCCTGCTCTGGCCCACCTTCACGAAGAACTCCGGCGCCATCATCGGACTGCCGTTTGCGCTGGAGGGCTTCGCCTTCTTTATCGAGGGCATCTTCCTCGGCGTCTATCTCTACGGGGCGAAACGGCTCTCGCCCCTGGTCCACTGGCTCACCTCGTTCCCCATCCTCATCAGCGGCATCACCTCGGCCTGGTTCGTGGTCAGCGCGAACTCCTGGATGAATTCGCCGACGGGTTTCCAGCTCGTCCAGGGGCAGGTGACCGGCATCGATCCGTTCGCGGCCATCCTCAACCCCAGCACGCCCTACGAGACGACTCACATGATCCTGGCCTGCTACGTCGTAACGGGTTTCGGCGCGGCGGCGGTCTATGCGGTGGGAATGTTGCGGGGGAAGCGCGATGATTATCACCGCAAAGGACTGCTACTGGGGATGGCCATCGGATTCTCTGCCATCCCATTCCAGATCGTGAGCGGGGACCTCAATGCGCGCTCCATCGAAACCTTGCAGCCGCCGAAATACGCTGCGATGGAGGGCGTGCTGCATTCAGGCTACGGGCTACCACTGTACATCGGGGGCTTCGTCGATGAACAGACGGGCCAGATCTACTACGCCATCCAGATACCACACGGCGAGAGCCTCATTTCCCACTTCGACCTGAACTCGTTCACGCGCGGCCTCGATTCGTTCCCGCCGGACCAGCGGCCCCCCCTGGCGGCCTTTGTGCATCTCTCGTTCGACGGCATGGTGGCCTGCTCCTTCTTCATGCTGTTCGTGGGGGCGCTGTTCTGGCTGCTCTACCTGAGGCGCAAGCGCGTGATCCCTGAAAAAAAGTGGCTGCTGTGGTGCGCCGCCATCGCCGGGCCGTCCGCCTTTCTTGCCATGGAACTCGGATGGATGGTGACGGAGGAGGGCCGCCAGCCCTGGGTGGTCTACGGCCTGGTGCGCACGCAGGACGCGGTCAACCCGGCGCAGTGGATAACGGTGAGTTTCCTGGTGTTCTCCTGCATTTACGTGCTGCTGGGCGTGACGTTGATCGTGCTGCTCCTGCTGCTCGCGCGCGGTCCCAAGCCTCCACAGCAGTTTCCTGAACTGATCGAGGGCATCGATGCAGATCAGGAGAGCCGGGAGGAGGTAAAGATTCTATGATCCTGACGTATGCGTGCGCTGTCCTGATCTGGCTCTCGCTGATCACCTATGCAGCACTGGGCGGCGCTGATTTCGGAGGGGGCATCTGGGATCTGTTCTCGCTCGGCCCAGAACAGGACGAAAAGCGCCGCTTGATCGTGAACGCGCTTGGACCGGTCTGGGAGGCCAATAACGTCTGGCTGATCTACCTGGTGGTAGGTCTCTATACGGCGTTCCCGCTCGTCGCCGCCACGCTGGCGACCGCGCTTTTCATCCCGTTCAGCCTGGCGCTGATCGGCGTCGTGCTGCGCGGGGCGTCCTTTGCCTTCCGCACGCACTTTGGGAACTCGGTGACGATGAAGGAGGCGTGGGGGCGCG
>VBHS01000364.1 GCA_005881295.1 Chloroflexota bacterium | reverse complement strand
TGGCCTGCCACCGATGGAGGCTGATCAGGAGTTGGAGGCCGGCCTCGCAAGCAACGAGGAAGCGCAGCTATTGAAAATTCCTGCCGGCAGCTCTTTACTCTTCACCCGCCGTACCACTTATACCGACCGCAACCAGCCATTCGAGTACGCTAAAGCTGTCTACCGCGGCAACAAATACACGTTCTATACGCATATGAAGCGTGAACAGCTGGTATCTTAACTCAAAGCGGGTTTGCTCCGCCATAAATTCGTAATAAGAGGAGGCGATAGATGTCAGCCCAACAGGACGCGAGTACTCGCGAGGAACAACTCTACGGTGCGTTGGAGACCGAGAAGGTCAATGCGGCCACAGCAGAAATCGACCGCATGAGTCCTTTGGAGATCGTGCAAGCGATTAACGCGGAAGATGCCAGGGTGGCGCAAGCCGTCGAGCAGGTGTTGCCACACGTCGCCAGGGCCATCGAAGCGATAGCTGTTCACCTGCGCCACGGTGGTCGTCTCATTTATTTTGGCGCCGGGACCTCCGGTCGACTGGGAGCATTGGACGCGGCTGAATGCCCTCCTACCTTCAATATCCCCCCAGAGATGGTGATTGGGCGCATTGCGGGTGGACACTTTGCGCTATGGCAGGCGGTCGAAGACCTTGAAGATAGCGCCGAAGCAGGAAATAGCGATGCGGCCCAACTCGCCATAGTCGAGCAAGATGTTGTTGTCGGCATAACCGCCAGCGGTCGCACGCCCTATGTATTGGGCGCCATCTCCTATGCCCGGGAGAAGGGAGCGCTCTGTATTGGCCTCGCCTGTAACAGGGATACAGCGCTCGAAAAAGTGGTCGAGATCATGATTGCCCCGGTCGTTGGACCCGAGGTGATCAACGGGTCGACGCGCCTCAAGGCAGGAACAGCGCAGAAGATGGTGTTGAACATGCTCAGCACCGGTACCATGATCTTACTGGGGAAAACGTATGGTAATCTGATGGTGGACGTACAGCCGACGAATCGTAAATTGCACCAACGTGCTGTGGGAATCGTCCAGCAGGCCAGCGGGCTGGCGCCAGGTGCGGCTGAAGCGCTGTTGCAGGAAGCGGGTGGCGAGGTCAAAACGGCCATCATCGTCGGACGGACCGGTATGGCGCCGGAAGAGGCCAGAGAGCAACTCGCCGCGCACGATCAATTCCTACGCAAAGCGCTGGACACCCTGGATGCAAAAAAATGATGCACAAGGCCACGAGCCAGGGCATGGTATGTGAGACGTAATAACGAGAAAGGTGAGGTTATGGCCAGCAATACCATTACTATGAGCCTGCAAGAGCAAATCGGTCAACTGCTCGTAGCCGGATTCGAGGGAACCACGCCCTCCAAGGAAATCACCGACCTCATTCAACACCACCGCGTTGGCGGCGTCATCCTCTTTTCGCGCAACATACAACATACCCAACAGGTCTACGCATTGACCCAAAACTTGCAGCGCATCGCGCGGGCGGCAGGCCATCACTATCCCTTACTCATTGCCATTGACCAGGAAAACGGCCTCGTGAGCCGCCTTGGCGAAGGCGTGACCATATTTCCAGGAAACATGGCGTTGGGCGCTGCAGGCTCGGAGCAACTTGCCCATGATGTGGCCCTGGCAACGGGACAAGAACTCAAAGCGCTGGGTATCAATATGAACCTGGCTCCCGTTGCAGACGTGAACAACAATCCCGCCAACCCGGTAATAGGCGTTCGATCATTTGGCGAAGATCCCCAGCGGGTCGCTCATCTCGCAGCTGCCGCGGTAAAAGGCTACCAGCAAGCCGGGGTGATCTCAACGCTAAAACATTTCCCCGGTCACGGCGATACGGCGGTAGACTCCCACCTGGCCCTGCCCACCATTCCATACACGCTTGAAAGGCTGGAAGAGGTTGAACTGGTTCCCTTCAGAAGTGGCCATCACCGAGACGGTCGGCGCGGAACAGGGAAGTGTTATGGCGCTGCAAGCGGGCACTGACCTTGTACTGGTCTCTCACCTGTATAGCCGCCAGCTGGACAGCCTCAAGGCTATAGCGGCAGCGCTAGAGACTGGTACACTCGGCCTGGAAACGGTGCGGCTGGCCGCGGAACGCGTAGTCGAGCTCAAGAAGCGCTATCTCTCCTGGGATAATTTGCCAGCGCCAACTGCTCTGACAGCGCTTGACTGGGAGTCACACCAACGATTGAGCGACCGGGCATACGCGCTCTCTACTACCCTCGTCCGCAACGAAGACGCACTGATACCCCTACGCGTGAAACCTGAGGAGCGCATATTTGTGCTCACGCAACAGAAAAATACACTCTCGAAGGTGGAAGATAGACACTTTCCTCATGAGTTTCTCGTAGAATGCATACGACAGCGCCACGAGTACGTCCAGACAATTTTCACTTCCGCGCGTCCCGCGGCGCAAGAATACAGTGAAATACTGGCCGCGAGCAGCAGCGCGGATACCATCATTATGGCAACGGTAAACGCTCACCTGGATCTCCGGCAGGCGGAACTAATGCAATGCCTCGCGCAGTCGGGGCGGCGCGTCATTGGACTGGCGGTGCGCAACCCCTACGACCTGCTGGCCTTTCCACAGTTGCGTACTTACCTGGTAACTTATGAATATACGAGGCCTGCCCTTGCTGCGGCAGTTCGCGTACTCTTCGGCGAGACGCAGGCGCAGGGATGCCTGCCTGTCAGTCTCCCTGGCCTCTACTCTCTCGACCACCACGAGTGCGCAACGGTTCAGGGCCGTCAGCTGAACTGAGATTGTACAGAAGAGCACAAACCGGGTGGGGACTTTCGTTCCATCGGCCGGTCAGAAATGGCATGCAATAGGCATCAACCCAAGACGCTGTCATTTGTCAGATTAATCGTCCTCTACGACGATGATATGGTTCAAAAGGTGACCGGACACTTTATGGGAGAAAATCGCGGTGTGAGTCCAGACAGGTGGGACCTCGTCACATATGGTTGAGTTTGAATAGACCACCGGCATGGCGGTTCATGGTTCCATCATGTGCATGATGAGATTTTCTTCCTGTTGGACGTGCTTTCTCCCATAAAGTTGCTTCCTCGTGTCTCTCGGCAATACGTACAAAGAGGTCATACAAATACGTCATTTAACAGATGCGCCTTCCCCTTCAGTTCTGTAGACTGTGAGCAGAGGTTCGGACCTCCCAATGAAACAAAACCTTATAAGCATCTCTTTATCGTTCTTTAAACTCTCTAAAAACTCTCTAAAACCTATCAATGAGGAGAATTCTATGAAAAGCTTTTTTTTGCAGCGGAAAAATTGGTTCAGCGCTCTCAGCCTGCTCTTCTTACTGGTCCTCTCGCTTGCAGCTTGCAGCACCAATGCCAGCGGGAATGGAAGCAGCAAACCTCCCTCAACGGCAGATGCGGCTACCAGTCCTATCAGCACTCCTTCGTCGACTCCAACCGTCCAGATGGGCGCTCAACCCTGCCCTGATGCGGTGAAAACTCCTGCCTCTTGGACCCCTTTCGTCTCAGCACCACCCGACATCCGTGTAGCGGACAGCGTGAGTTGCGGCAACTTGCTGGGGAAGCCTTCTCTGCAGGCCATGGTGGTTGCGAGGGAAATCCTCGGTGGCGGCCCCGTTTATCGCAGCATCTTTGTCTTCGACAAGATCACCGACCCCAAGCCTCAGCTGCTCTTCCAGGTCGGACATCTCTTAAAGGGAGAGGCACAGATCAGCGGATATAGCACCATTCTGACGGCGCAAGTGGATCGCAACTCTTCCCTCAACAAGGGGAAACCATATGCAGCATGGACGACGGATCTCTTCCGCGAGTTCCAGTGGTCACAGGGGACAAGGACCTTTGTGCAAGTTGCCTTCCCCGGCCTGTTCCCTGACCTGACACGCTACCAGGCGGAAAAAGATCAACTCCTGGTCAACCAGGGACACCAACCCTGGAAGCTCGATGCGCTCTCGACCACGAAGCTCTTTGCCAAAGCCTTACTACGAACCCCTGCTGATAGCGCAGTCGTGCTGGTCAGCGGCGGTGGGGTGCATGATGTGGATGCAGTCGTGCATGTCACACCCTCTGTTCTTGTTGGATGCTGTGGGCCTTTTCCTCCGATCAAAGTCACGCTCAGTCGTCTCGAAGGCAACACCTCCAACGGGATCTGGATCGTCGTAGGTGTCACAAGTGAGTACAAGACGATCACTGCTCCACAGAAGGGTGATCGCCTGAACAGCCCGGTGGCAGTGACGGGATCTGGCTCGCAGTTTGAGTCGCAAGTCGGGATCGTCCATCTCTTGGATCACCTGTCTACCGATATCGGCCACAGCATTGCCATGGGAACCAGCGGCTTCAAATCTGGTCCTTTCTCAGTCAACGTGTCCTATGAGGCCAGTTTCCAAGGAGGTGCGCAGGAAGGGATCGTGGTTCTCTATGACGAGAATGGGGGTGGCACCTCGCTGCGTGGTGGAGTCGCGATGGTGAAGGTGTTGATCAGCAAATAGGCAGAAGCAACCTCTCCCATCCAGGAAGGGCCTGGCGTCATAAACCCGCAAGCTCGCCAAAATGCTGATCGCCGCACGCTTGCATAATGATGTGTTGACCCACACCGCCTGACGATGTGGGTCATCCATACAGCATGCTCTGGCCCAGGAGCATCACCCTGCGAGCAGGCGACCATAAAGGCAATAAAAGCCGCACCCATCCACATCCCAGCCACCCTCGCCCCTACAGCATTTGATGGGCTTTTCTTAGATTGATGCCTATTGCAAGTCAGAATTGGCATGCTAAGCTTCCGCTCTCTCAACCGTCACGGCGACCCCATTGAGTATGGCATTGCCCGAGAGCGGTTCCACGTTCTCTTCAACGGTCAATATGTTTGTATTCACGCCCGCGTGCTCCCTCGCGACCCGCATCTGCGTGCCGGGCAAGGCATGTCCCCAGCCATGGGGAATACTGACGACACCTGGCATGATCGTATCAGTCACCTCAACTGGAATCTCCACCGTGCCAGCTTGTGAGGTGACGCAGGCCCTATCCCCATTGACCAGCGCCAGGCGCGCGGCATCATCGGGATGCACGAGGAGGGTACAGCGATCCTTGCCCTTGGCGAGGACATGCAGGTTGTGCATCCACGAGTTGTTTGATCGCAGGTCGCGCCTTCCAATCAGCAGCATACGCCCATTGGCTCTGTCTAAGGAGGCGCGCAGTCGCGCAACATCTTCGACGATTGGCGCCGGCGCCAGCTCAATTTTACCGGAAATTGTACGCAGGACCTCGGGGATACGCGGCTGGAGCGGACCAAGATCAACGCCATGGGGATGGTCTTCCAGCACAGCAAGGCTCAGGCCACCCTCCTTCGCCCCAAAGCCATCGCCATAGGGACCACTACGCAGCATGAAGTCGAGCAGGCGCTCCGGCCCGCGCCTGGGCTTGAGAGCCGCGAGCAGCTCACCGGGGTCGCGCCCCTCGACACTTGTTCCAGCAGTCGCTACCTCGCGCTGGATGAGCGTCGCCAGGCTCATATCATCGAGGAGTCGTATATCGGCTTGCGCACCCTGTCCACCAAGAATAGCCGCCAGGCGCAGGAATATCTCCCACTCGTCCGGCATCCCCGTTTCACGCTCAATGACAGGCGCTGAATAGTGCGCGACATTGTGTACAGCTAGCTGGTACAGCGCGAGGTCGTAGTGCGAACGGGCCAGTGAAGGTGGAGGAGGCAAGATGACATTGGCAAAACGCGTGGTCTCGTTCAGGTACATATCCACACTGACCATGAATTCCAGCGTGCCAAGCGACTGCTGCAAACGCTGGCTATTGGGTGTGCTCAGCGCAGGATTCCCTGCCAGCGTTATCAATGCCCTGACCTGTCCCTCGCCCGGCGTCTCGATCTCCTCGGCCAGGCAGGATGCCGGTAACTCACCGTAGACTTCTGGTAAGCCGCGTACTCTGCTCTTCCAACGGCCAAAGCGCACGCCACGTCCTTTACCAGGAGTGCCCGACGCGTTTCGCGCTCCCGCAGCAGCCATAGGAAACATCGCCCCGCCTTCCCGGTCGAGGTTGCCCGTCAGCACGTTGAGCACGTCAACGAGCCAGCTCGCCAGGGTCCCAAACTCCTGCGTGCAGGTGCCAATACGGCCGTAGACCGCCGCCCGTGGTGCAGCCGCAAGTTCCCGCGCGAGCGCTCGTATCGTCTCGGCCTCAATGCCGCAGGCCTCCGCTACCCTCTCAGGCGCGAAAGGTTGCGCCATTTCGCTTACCTGCTCAAGACCATCCAGGTGCTCAACCAATCGCCCTGGCGCGACCAGGTTCTCCGCGAAAAGGGTGTGAACCATAGCAAACAGGAAATGAGCATCGTGACCTGGCCGGATAAAATGATGTTCGTCCGCCTCCTGCGCGGTGCGTGTGCGAACGGGGTCGATCACCACGATTTTGCCGCCGCGCTGGCGCAAACTCCGCAGTCGTCCGCGCATATCAGGAGCCGTCATCAGGCTGCCATTCGAGACCAGCGGGTTCGCGCCCAGCAATAGCAGGAATTCGGTGCGTTCAAGGTCAGGCACGGGTATTGAAAGTATTGTACCAAACATCAAACCCGCTGTTACCTGCTTGGGCATCTGATCAACGGTGGAGGCAGAGAAAAAGTTGTGTGTCTTTGCCGCATGCAGCAACACGGGGAGGTAGACCAGGCTGGCAATGTCTTGCTCATCCCCTCGGATGGAGAGCACCTCGCGCCCGCGCGTCACGATCTCTAAGCCACAAGTCGCTTCACAAAGTGGACATGTCGCGTAGCTTGTTTTTGTATCCGTCATTGGTCTGTTTCTCCTTTGGCCGCCAATTGAGAACTCAAGTGAACGTTCCAGGTAAGTTGGGACGATGATGCTGTAATACAGATTATACATTATTCTCAACTGTGACTCATATCATACACAAGTTGGAGTGAGAAGTGTCACGTTTGCTGCACATCTATCGTATAGAGTATGGATGTTAGCAATCACTAGAGCACTCTAGGATTCTGCACAAGCACTTCTGCACAAGCGAGATGCACATGCCCTTGGAATTTGTTTTGAGATAGATGCACATGCCCTTGGAATTTGTTTTGAGATATTAGGAGGAGAGTATGAAACACGACGAATTCATCGGACGGGTACAGCACTATGCACGTCTGGGTTCGCGTGGAGACGCTGAGCGCGCCACACGTGCCACGTTGGAGACACTCGGAGAACGTCTTGCTGGAGGGGAGCCAAAAGACCTTGCTTCGCAGTTGCCACCAGAGATTGGAGAACACCTGCTCCGGTATGGAGGCATAGGGGAACGCTTCTCCCTGGATGAGTTCTATAGAAGAGTGAGTCTGCGCGAGGGGGAGGACCTGCCGAAAGCGGTCTTTCATGCGCGGGCTGTCATAAGGGTTCTGAACGAAGCAGTCTCCAAGGGAGAGATCGAAGATATCTTCGCCCAACTGCCTCCCGAGTTTGATCGTTTCTTTCAAGAGGCGATCGAAGGGCCGATGCCTAGCTAGCTGCTCACTGCGAAAGCATAATAGCCTACAATCCTTCCCTGGTATATGCTAGAATAGCGGCATGCTAAGAACGCTTACTGCCACTCGTTATGTGACGCCGCTGAGAGAGGGCGGCTCACTGCCGGCCATCGTCGAAGCGGACGACGATGGTCTCTATGTGCTGAAATTTCGTGGCGCGGGTCAGGGGCCAAAGGCGCTGATTGCTGAAATGGTCGCGGGTGAAATCGCTCGCGCCATGGAATTGCCCGTACCCGAAATCGTCTTTGCCGAACTGGACTCCAAGCTGGGGCGCTCCGAGCCCGATTTTGAAATCCAGGCGCTCATCAAGGCCAGCGCAGGCCTTAACCTGGCCCTTGACTATCTGCCTGGTGCGATTGCTTTCGATGCGCTCGACGCCCGCACCCTCGACCCGCTGCTTGCCTCGTCGATTGTCTGGTTTGATGCATATGTGACCAATGTTGACCGCACGCCGCGCAATACCAATATGCTATTCTGGCACAAGCGCCTCATGCTCATCGACCACGGGGCCTCGCTCTACTTCCATCACACGGCAACAGACTATATGGAACGTAGCAGAACGCCCTTTACGCCCATTAAGCAGCATGTGTTACTACCAGTTGCCAGCGAGCTTGTTGAGGCCGATATATTGCTTAAAGCACGTTTAACGCCGGCGGTAATAGAGGATATCGTCAGCATGATTCCCGATATCTGGCTCGACAACGACCTGCTGTATAATGACCCTGAGACCCATCGTGCAGCCTATATCGCCTACTTGCTGGACCGCTTAGCGGCTTCGCATATTTTTGTGGAGGAGGCACTGCATGCCCGCGCTGAACTCCTATGATTACGCGATCGTGCGCGTTGTGCCGTGTGTCGAACGCGGTGAATATATCAATGCCGGCGTGATTCTTTTCTGTCGCACGCGCCGCTTTCTGGACGCCCTCGTCTACCTGGACATACCGCGCCTCACCACCCTCTACCCTGCTGTCGATCTCGATATGGTACAGCGACACCTCGACATTATACCTCTTGTGTGTGCCGGCAGCGCAGAAGCGGGCGCCATCGGCCAGCTCTCGCAATCCGAGCGCTTCCACTGGCTCGTCTCTCCACGCAGCACCATCATCCAGACCTCGCCCGCCCACTCGGGCCTCAGTACTGATCCTGCTGCCACGCTGGAGCACTTGCTGAAAACGATGGTGCTGTTGCCATAATCTCAACCATCTCTCGATAAGGTTGACAACATGCAGGCAGCATTGTACGGTAAGCTTGTCTCGAATAGGGAGGATACCTATGGAACAGAAGAAGATATACGCTCATGAATTGGGCATCGATCTTTCCTCAAAACAAGAAACAGAATATTTCAAATGGTTTCTGGCATCTTTGCTGTTTGGTAAACCTATCCAGCAGGATGTGGCAAAACGGGCATATGGAGAATTTGTTAAGGAAGGTCTCGTTACCCCAGAAGCAATCTTGCAAGCTGGATGGGATAAGCTCGTTGAAGTTTTAGATAGAGGGCATTATGTTCGCTATGATTTCTCAACGGCGACGAAATTGCTGGATGTTTCAAAAATGCTGAAAGAGAAATATGGCACGCTGACTGAACTTATGAAACAGTCTCAATCGATAGATGAGTTGTCCTCTCGTTTACAAGCATTCAAGGGCATCGGCCCAAAGACAACGGAAATTTTTCTGCGCGATATTACTCCAATCTTTTCTAAGTCGCATCGATGCTAATAATGCCAGAAGCGCCGTCAATGGTGATGTGCTGGCCGGTGGTGATGCGCTCGGTGGCAGAGGGGACGCCGACGACGGCGGGGATGCCGTATTCGCGGGCGACGACGGCTCC
>VBHS01000363.1 GCA_005881295.1 Chloroflexota bacterium | reverse complement strand
TTGCTCTGGTTGACCGTCTTCCAGTTATCCTGCAAGATGCCGCCGGTATCCATTGAGTCAGGATTCCACGCCCAGTAAGTATAGCTGATATTGTTCGTTTTCAGGAAGTTCACCAGGGTGCGTTGCCACACGCCCTCGGTGTCCTGGCCCATAGAACGGCCTCCGAATTCTCCCACGAACACCGGGCCATTCCCGACCTTCTGCAAATAGGCCCAATGCTTCTCCCAGACGGCGGAGAGGTTGTGCGGGAAGTTCGCGGCCTGGAACCATGATTGAACATAGACCTCCGGGCCGTAGTCATGGGCAGAATACACAAGCTTGTCCGGCTCCGACAGGTGCACAGGGTACTGCTCTGCGCCTTCCAGGTTGCCGCCCTGCCAGTAGAAGTCGCCATGGTACTGCTCGATCCCCTCGACGATAATCAGCCAATCCGGATTGGCTGCCAACACAGCATTGCCCGCCTGCTCGGCCGCCATGCGCCAGTCTGTGCTTGGATTGCCGTCACCCCAGGTCGCCGGGCCGTGTGGCTCATTGGCTAGATCAGCACCGATTACCGTAGCATTCCCTCGATAGTGCTGGGCCAGCATGACCCAATCCGCAATCCAGTGTGACTGAGGCATCTGATCGGTGTACCATAACGCTGGTCGGAGGTCGGCAGTGGGATCATGACGATCGAGAATAACCTTCACGCCAAGGCTGCCAGCACCTTGAATGATGCGATCCATAAGCGCCAGTCCCTGGAGTCCTTTGAGATCAGGATTCAGCCGGTAGTTGATCCCCAGCGGCTTACTTGCGGGGTCGAAAAGCTGATTGGTGTAAGGCAGGCGAATGGTGTTGAAGCCTAGCTGTGCGATCTGGCGCAGCATGTCTCGCCAGTTGCGAACATCCAGTCCATGGGGGGCAAAGGTACTCGTCTCAAAGCCAAACCAGTTGACACCTGTGAGATTCATCTGGCAGCCTGACGCATCGACCAGCTCTTTGTGCAAAGTCTTGATAAAACCTATTTGATGATCCGCTTGGCATGGTCCGGAGCCTGTCTCCGCCCCAGTAAAGATAGAAGGCGTATTACAGCCAGACAAGATCAGTGTCGCTATTAAAATTATTCCGATAGCTAACGTGTTTCTTTTCCAAAAACCTGCTTTGCAGGGAAGTCTCATGTCACTCTTCCTTTCTGTATGATCCCAAAAAAGGATGGGCTCTCAAGTATTCCGAAACTCATTTATGCTGAGTTCAACTGTCGTGGCATGTGTATACCGGGCTTATCGCCTTATTCTTCTCAACACAGTCGCGTCGTCTCTGCTGTTTACACAGGTCTTAAAGCCACCTCCGTTTCACTAGGATTACCGCTTTGATTCTACAAAACTACAAAGGCTCGTCCCGCTTGGCACGGTAATTCGCTAGGATTATACACGGTTTTATACCTGCAATGAGTGGAAAACGCCTGATGCTCTTAAGGCGGACATCTCAAGGCTGTGAGGATAGATCCCTCCGAAGCGCAAAAAACGGGTCGCCCGGCCAGGTAAAATCCTGGTCGAACGGCCCGTAGACACTCTGTACGTTACGCTAGACGAAGAGGAACCCCTCCACAGCCAGGTTAACCATCATCCTGCCACACCTGCACTGTTTTATCACTGCTCCCCGAGGCGATGCGCGTACCACCGGGTGACCATGTCACACTATTCACAGCAGCATGAGTAATAGCGTGACCGAGATAGTAATCGCTATGGCCATGATACATGTAGGCATGTCCGCCATCCGCCGCATCCCATACCTGTGCAGTTCCATCATCACTCCCCGAGACGATACGTGTGCCATCAGGCGACCAGCCTAGCGCATTTACTCTCGCCATGTGGCCACGATAGGTGTAGACATGGCTTCCGTCGGCCATATATACCTGCACCGTATTGTCATCACTCCCCCAGGCGATACGTGTGCCATCAGGTGACCAGGCCAAAGCATTCACTCTCGCCGTGTGGCCACGATAGGTGTAGACGTGGGTTCCGTCGGTCGCGCCCCACATCTGCACAGTTCCGTCACCACCTCCTGAGGCGATATACATACCATTGGGCGACCAGGCTACTGCATCCACGCTTTGAAAGTGACCCGGATAGGTATAGACAAGATTCCCATTTTCAGCACCCCACACCTGCACAGTCCCATCAGCACTCCCCGAGGCGATACGGTAGCCATCAGGTGACCAGGTCACCGCATTCACATTCTCAGAGTGACCGCCATAGGTGTAAAGAGGATGTGGTGCAAAGACCCATATCTCCATACCACCACCAGCTACCGCCAATCCTAGTGCCGCCATCCCTATTATCACTGCACGCCGGGATATCTTCTTGCTCGGTTGAGACCGTGCTGGAATTTGTGAAGGCGAGAGCATTCTTTGCTTTGATACAGCAGCAGCGGTGGGCGTGGATCGTGTTGGTGGAAGAGGTGTTTTTCTTACAAGCTGTGCTTCAATCCCTTGTAGTTCTTGATAAACAGCGGCCATACTCCCGGGCCTGTTGGTAGCATTCATCTCCACCATCTGCCCAACCAGTCCTTCTAGCTTAGCCGGTACCCTTGACAGGGGAGGAAAGGTGAACGGGTTGGGCGTGTTGGTACCTGGATCATATCCAGAAAGCAACTGATGCAGCAGTGCTCCCAGGCTGTAGATATCCGATTGAGGAGTTGTCAGCTTGCCAAATTGCTCTGGTGCAGCGTACCCAACCGATCCATAGGAAACCGTATCTTGCGCCTGTCCCGCTTTGAAGAGGCGTGCAATGCCAAAGTCGATCAGGTATATCTCCCCGGTTGGAGTGCGCATAACATTGGTGGGTTTGAGATCGCGGAAAATGATTGGTGGTCGATGACTGTGCAGGTAATGCAGCACATGGCTGAGCTTCATCCCTATCTTGAGGGTTTCTTTTAGAGGAAGCCGGCCACCAGGGGCCTTCTCCAGGTACTTTTCAAGGTTTTCTCCTTCGATGAAGTCCATGACGAGATACCAACGTCCCCCCTCTTCGAAATGGTCATGGATCTTGGGCAGACTCGGATGGCTGAGATCGACAAGCAGGTAGGCTTCTCGCTCAAAAGATTCGATGGCTTCTATAAGTTCCCGGGGAGATAGTCCATGCTGGTTCATCTCTTTGACCGCAACAGGCCGATTCTGGAAGAGGCGATCTTCCGCTTTGTAGACGACCCCCATGCCTCCCTTGCCAATCGGTCTGAGAATCCGGTAACGTCGCTTGAGCAGATGGTTCGATGTAAGAAGCCCAATGCGAGTGCTAGGTGCTGATCCTACCAGGAGATATTGTTGGGAAGATATGTCAGTTCGCAAAGGTCTACCACAAGTATTGCAAAATGTAGCTTGTGCTCGATTCGCTGCACCACAGATAGAGCAGTAGAGATGTGAAGAAACCATTCGTCTCTCTCCGTAACTATTCAAAAGCGGCAATACTCCTGCGGATAATCCCTGGTATGGGAAAGTTCATAGTTCCCGCAGTAGTTATGCCGCTTTCTTTAGTATGATGAGGAAGCGTCACGAAAACGTCATAAGCATCGTCATGTGCAGTAAGTGAAGTGCAGCTTGTACCACCTCTAGTACTTTGTGTCTATTATCCACCACATATCGCCAGCGCAAAGTTTAGATCTCTTGAACACGCTTGCTGGCGGCAGCATCCCCCCTGCTACCGCCTACCCCCCACAGCTTCGGAGATGGGGAAATGATCGGCTCGCGTGGAAAGGAGAAGACATGTTAAAGGCCAAGGTACAAGCAACCCAGGCGTGGGAACAGCCCTATGTGCGCCTGGCAGGAGTATGGATAACGATCCTGATTGTTGCGACACTCCTGGTCGCTACGCTTTTAAGTAGTCCATTTCATCCACAAAATAAAGCGAAAGCTGCTGCTCAAGGGTATTGGCATACCAGTGGTACGCAAATTCTGGATGCGAATAACCAGCCAGTACGCATCGCTGGCATTAACTGGTTCGGCTTTGAAACAGCCAGCTATGTCGTTCATGGTCTCTGGTCCCGGAACTACAAAGATATGCTGGACCAAATTGCAAGGCTGGGCTACAACACGCTGCGCTTACCCTATTCGAACCAACTCTTCGACGCTGGTAGTACGCCCAACGGGATAGACTTCACGAAAAATCCTGATCTCCAGGGGCTGAACGGACTCCAGATCATGGATAAGATCATTGCCTACGCGAGCCACATAGGTCTACGCATCATCCTCGACCATCACCGCCCTGACTCTGGCGCACAAGCGGCGCTCTGGTATACCTCTGCCTATCCCGAGTCGCGTTGGATCTCCGATTGGAAGATGCTCGCCACCCACTATAAAGATAATCCCATGGTCATCGGCGCTGACCTGGACAATGAACCGCATGTCCCGGCCTGTTGGGGATGTGGCGACACGACCGTCGATTGGCGCCTGGCCGCTGAACGTGCAGGTAACGCGATCTTGTCGGTCAATCCGAACTGGTTGATCTTCGTCGAGGGCGTCGATTGCTATGGCCCTGGTGGCTCAACGAATGAGCCAGAGTGCTACTGGTGGGGAGGGAATCTGCAAGGAGTCAGCAGCTACCCGGTGCAACTGAACGTGCCCAATCGCCTGGTCTACTCCGTGCATGATTATCCTTCAACCGTCTATCCCCGTTCCTGGTTTAACGCGCCGAACTATCCTCACAACCTGCCTGGTGTGTGGGACTCCTACTGGGGCTATATCTACAAAAAAGGTATCGCTCCCGTATGGGTCGGCGAGTTTGGTACCAAACTACAGAGCACCTCGGATCAGCAGTGGCTCAGCGCCCTGGTCAGTTATCTCGGGACTGGCGCTTCAGGGATCAATTGGACCTTCTGGTGTTGGAACCCTAACTCTGGTGACACTGGCGGCATCTTGAATGACGACTGGACAACGGTGAATACTGCGAAGCAGAATTATCTCGTTCCCATTGAGTTTCCGTAAGCCAACACTGGTGAAATGGCTTTTAACAACATCCTCCGGACAACCGCCGATCATGAACATGAACAAAATAATTCGGACACCCGTAGGTGCCGATTTATCGTGCACATGGCCGATTGATCGGCCCTGTGTGGATGTTCCAATATCCAGATTATTTTGTTCATGTTCATTATCCT
>VBHS01000456.1 GCA_005881295.1 Chloroflexota bacterium | reverse complement strand
ACGCCCGGCCTTACGCAGCTCCGCAATCTGCTGTTTTGATTTCATGATGACCATTAGATATATGCACCCTTGTCAGTAAACAATCTCAAATTGATTAGAAGAAACACAATTCATTGCAACACGATGATTTCTTCTATTTTACCCCATAAACGCAAGCCTGGAAGAACTGTTCGAATGCTAAAACTTTAGTCCATAACGTACAAACTCATTCATTAGCAGCGTTCACTTTCATAGTAGCTTTATGCCTTTTCCAGGCTTTGTTAAAGGGCACGTGTGGGGTACCCTTACATACTGGCTTCGATGGAGATATTAGTATGCAGTGGAACATTGTACGCAACCTCTTATTTGGTTTGGTGGCCCTTCTGTTGGTTGGCGCCAGTTTGATCGCAGTAAGCATAGCTGTACGCGCAGGCTCCAATCAGCGCGTTACCCTCTATGATCAGGCTGCGCCACTTGTTCAGCAAGCACGCCTGTTACGGGCAGCTGACGCTAATCAACAGCTCAATCTCTCCATCGGTTTACAGTTGCGCAACAAGGCCGACCTGGACAATCTGCTAAGCGCTATCTACGATCCTCAATCGCCACAATATCAAGAGTATTTGACGCCCGACCAGTTTAACCAGCTATTTGCACCAACACCCGACCAGGTTCAGCAGGTCGAAGCGTTCTTACTACCACCCTCTCTACCAGCGAGGGCAGTCGTCCCGGCATCATGTCGAGCAGCAGCATCAACGCTCTTACCTGGCAGGGCCAACTAGCGGCTATGGCCCAAAGGACCTGGTAGGAGCCTACGATGCTGCTCCGCTCCAGAGCGCCGGTACGCTGGGAGATAACCAGACCGTTGCCCTTTTTGAATTGGACGGGTATCAACAAAACGATGTCGCTCAATATCTCCACAACTACAACCTGGGCAGCCCTTCTATCACCAATGTGCTGGTAGATGGCTTCAACGGCTCAGCGGGACAGGGCGCAATAGAGGTCGAGTTAGATATGGAAATCGTGGCGGCAATGGCCCCGCATGCCAATCAGATTGTCTACGAAGGGCCCAATACCACGCAGGGACTGAACGATACCTATAACAAGATCGTCACCGACAACAAGGCGCAGATTGCATCCACCAGTTGGGGACTCTGCGAGAACAGCTCGGGAAACGCCGAGTTGCAGACACTCGACGCTATTTTTAAGCAGGGCGCCGCCCAGGGTATCTCGTTCTTTGCCGCCTCTGGCGATTCCGGCGCCTATGACTGTGGGGATACCAATCTGGCGGTAGATTCGCCGACCGACGATCCCTACGTCACAGGAGTCGGCGGGACGAACCTGCAATTGAACAGCGGGGCGTACGGCAGTGAGTCGGTGTGGTCAAACCCGAACAACACCCAACGTGGCCCCAAAGGCGCCGGGGGTGGCGGCGGCCTTAGCAACACCTTTAAGCAGCCCAATTGGCAGAAAGGTCCAGGCGTTCATAATCAATACAGCAACGGCTTTCGCCAGGTACCGGATATCTCCGCTGATGCCGACCCGGCGACCGGCTATGCGATATATTGTACTGTGACTAATGCAGGGTGTCCTGGTACCGGCTGGATCAGCATAGGAGGTACCAGCGCCAGTGCGCCACTGTGGGCAGGTAGTGCCGCGCTCGTCAACCAGTACTTGCAAGCGCAAGGCAAGCACCGGGTAGGTTTCGTGAATCCTACCCTCTACAGCCTCCCCCGGCGCCACCCATTCTACAAAACGGTGATTTCGAAAATGGGCAGGCTCCATGGCAGGAGTCGTCCACCAGAGGATACCAATTGATTGACTCCTCGAACTCCTATAGTGGTCAGTACAGCGCCTACCTTTGCGGCTATGCAGGTTGCAATGATCGCATCTGGCAGAGTTTCACAGTTCCAGCAAGCTATACTAAAATCACTGTGACCTACTGGTGGTACTCAGATACGAATAAAACGGCCAAACAATGCCTGGATACGTTCAGCAGCCACCTCCAGAATAGTAGCGGAGGCACGGTCCGTACTCTGCAACAGAGCTGTAATACGAACGTAACCAATAAGTGGGTACAGGAGAGTTTTGAGGTTTCCAGCAACCTCGTAGCCTACAAGGGCAAGCCCGTCACGCTTCTCCTCCTTGGCACCAATGCACTTGGACAGCCTCAGACCTCAGACTTCTTCGTCGACGCTGTGAAAGTAATAGTACAATAGATAACACGTCTCCCAACCGAGCATTGTGATATACTTTATCTTAAAAAGACTTCTGAGGACGATGTACGATGATTGAACAAGATGGAGCCATTTCTCCTGAGAACACCATATTTGTCTTGCTGTGTTTTGAAGGACCCGATGTCTACTCTACCGCCGGAGGATTAGGCACTCGCGTCACAGAGCTCAGCGAAGCCCTGGCCCAGCAGGGCTACACCACCCACCTTATTTTCATCGGCGCACCCGATAAGCCCAATGTAGAAACGCGCGTCGATGGCCGCCTGATCCTGAAACGCTGGTCACAATGGATCAGCAAGTACTATCCGAATGGCGTCTATGACGGTGAAGAGCAAAAACTCTACGACTTCAACGAAAGCATTCCCTACCATATTTACAATGAGATCGTCCGACCGGCACAGGCCGAGGGCAAAACAGTGGTCATTATGGGCGAGGATTGGCATACATCCGAAGCGATATGCCGCACCTCGGACCTGTTAAACTGGTTCGGTATGCGTCAGAAGGTCCTGATAATGTGGAACCTCAATAGCCTGATGTCCCTCTATCAGCGCTGGATTATGGCTGTTGAGGCCGTGGCCCGTCTCAAACACAGTGGCCACCCTGTCACACTCTTCGTGCGCGGCGGAATCGAACCACACGGGGCCGAGGTCCTGCGCCATGCCTATCAAATGGGCCTGAGTATTCGCGATATAGTGGCCAGACGCCCGAACCTGAAACAATGTATAGATGCCGTGGCAAAGGCTGGTCCCGCCGATATTTATAACATGCGTTTCTTCCTCCCTGAAGAGTTTGTGCGCACCACCTATGCTGCCGCTGATGCCACCCTGGCCAACAGCGGCCACGAGCCATTCGGCCTTGTTGGACTCGAGGTCATGGCAGCACAAGGGATCGCGGTCACGGGCAGCACTGGCGAAGATTACGCCGTCTCATTTGAGAATACCATCGTCACTGAAACAGACGATCCCGATGAGATCGTTGGCTACCTTCTCTATCTCCGCCGCCATCCCGAAGAACAGGAGCGCATCCGCACTGCAGGCCGCCAGACGGCAGAGCAGTTCCTGTGGGACCAGGTCATCGAAAATCTTGTGGGCAAATTAGAATTCCTGGCACGCAAACAGGGCATTCCGTTAAAGTAAACAAGGGTCGGTTAAGATCGTGGGAGTATGGTACTAATTTTGGCTGCTTCATCCCTAAAGAATTGACGTGGGCTGGTCTATTTAAGTAGACTCACCAGAGTAAAGATACTATACGTCTGTTTAGGGATGAGGTAAATATGATGCGTTTTCGCACCCCTCGGTTAAATCAGGAAGTAGACAATGACTATTTAGAAGTAGAGAGTAATGTTTTAACAGAAGAGCAACCCAGAGAGCATCCAGTTACCCCGCCAATTCCAAATCTCCCACTGTATTTCATGCCAACGGGTCAGTTCCAGGTGAGAACTACCGAGCAATTGGTTCACAACTCCAATAATCACGCGGTTAGAACCTCCGAGCAACTTCCCAAGAGCTCAAGCCCTGGTGCGGTCAGAGGTACCGAGCCATTGAACCTTCGGGTGAACTCGCCCTCTGTTACTCCTATTCCTAAGCGCATCGTGAGAATTCCTGGCAGTCGCAAGCGGAAACGCGTATCTGCCAAAACGGATGATTTAGCAAAACAATTACCGGCGCTATCTCCTCGCCTGCGCCACGGTATCATTTTCATGGCGATCCTGCTGGTCGTGATGACGACGCTGATCTATATGACACCTCTCAGCAGCGGGCAGGGACGCTTCTCTTTCTTTCAAGGGA
>VBHS01000362.1 GCA_005881295.1 Chloroflexota bacterium | reverse complement strand
GGCAATTTTCGTACTGTATATGTTGTCATTGGTACTAATTAGAAAAACATAAGTCCAACAGGCTGGACTACGGAACAAAAAGTATGTACAATAACACATATATGCACATTATACATAAAAATGCGGCTTGAGTAGTGATATTGGGTCAATATGACTTCTCTATTTGAGCGCGGGCATAGTACCTGACTTTAGAAAACACCGTTTCATCAGACACTCCATCCTGCGGGCAGCAGGGAGAAGGTGGGAATACCCTCAAAGCGAGGCGCGCAGGGGATACTCACCAGAAACCTGGATTGCTCCTTCAAGGATGGAGTCTGTTTCATCAGGAGGTTGGCATGTCTTCCTCACATACACACAAAGCAGTTCCAGTCAGTCCCAGCATAGGAGACGAGGCCGGTATCGAGCAGTATCGTAAAGAGAATAGCGAATTGCGAACAGCTCTTTCAACCAGTCGAGAAGAAAATGCATTACTGAATGAGGTTATTTCAACGATAGGCTCGACGCTCAAACTTGATGAAGTACTCAGCCACCTGGTAGATATCATCGCTCGCGCTATTTCTTGCCATGCAGCCTTCATTTACCTCTATAACAAGGACAAAGATCGATTGGTGCTGGCGAGCACCAGCGAACAGTATGAACACCTGGTAGGAAAGATTGAATTAGGTCTGGGGGAGGGGATAACAGGCTGGGTAGGTCTGACGCTTAAGCCTGTGATCTTGAAAGACGAGGCAATGGAAGATCCGCGCTTTTACTACTTCCCCGAACTGGAAGAGGAAAAGTTCCAGTCCATCATGACGGTGCCAATCATCGGGAAAGGGCGCAACCTGTTTGGTGTGATCACCATGCACACGGTCGCTCCCTATGAATTTACAGAGAATCACCAGGCGTTCGTCAGTAATACGGCCACACTGGTGGCCTCTGCGATTGAGAATGCCCAGCTTTTTGAGGGCACGCAGCGCAAGCTCAGCATCCTCACATCGCTGGCAATCCTGAGCCAAACAATCAGTTCTGGCCTCTATCTCGATGATTTGTTGCGCTCGCTAACGACGTTGACAGTGCAAATCATGGAGGTTGATCTGTGCGTCATTATGCTGATGGATCAAACGCGGGGCCGTTTAACCATACGTGCCTCCTCGCCTAACCTGAATGATCGCGCCTTGAACTTTCAGCCCATTGAAGTTGACCGGCATGTATGGGAAAAACTGCGTGAAACAAATGAAGCCTCCTTCCATGCAGACAATGCGCGCAGGCAGCTTCCTGATTTGAGCCTGCATACGCTCGAGCGATTGAACCCTCTCAAAGACACGCAGTATAAGGCGCTGCTCTCTGTTCCACTTATCGCCGGAACCGAACATCTTGGACTGATAAGCTGCTACGCGACCAAAACTCGTCGCTATACCTCTGAGGATCACAGCCTGCTGAGCACCATTGCTAACCAGGCGGCAATAGCGATCAAGAATAGCCAACTGGTAGATCTGTTGGCGCAGAAAAACCTGGTGAAAGGTTTCTTTGATGATCTCATGCTTGGTTCGTATGATACGGAAGATGCGCTGCGCCAACGCGCGAACTTCCTGGGCTGCGACCTCAGCAGGCCTCACCTGGCGGTGCTGATTGAAATTTCACAGCTAGATGAGGAGCGCGACGACAAAAATAACAACCAGGTGGAAGGGATAGTGGCAGGCAGTCCATCAACCCTGCAAACAGAAGAGGAGCGCCTGGCAGTTCATAAACGCATTTATGGTTTGATACGGCGCCGTATTCAGGACAGTTACCCCGGCTCGATCCTCTACGAGCACGAAAATATTCTCACCTGTTTGTTCTCTTTGAGCAAAGATCCAGCCGCGGCGCGTCTCAAAACATGGCTGCGTGATCTCTCTCGCCAGATGCGCAGCGAGCAGAATGCCCGGCTCTCTATGGGAGTGGGAAATCCCTGTCAGAGCATTAGCGACTACCGGCGTGGCTTTGCCGAGGCAAGAGAGGCCCTGCAAATGGGGCAAAGCCTCAACAGGGAAGGGGGAGTCACTCATTTTAATGACCTGGGTGTTTATCGCTACCTGTATAAGATTGCGCGCATGGATGACCTGCGCGACATGTACCAGGACCAGGTAGCGCGCATCGCAAACTACGATCGTCGTAAAGGGACCGACCTGCTGGATACGCTGGAGACATACCTCGAATGCGCAGGGAATCTGACCAAGACCTCTAACCGGCTCTTTGTGCACCGCAATACATTGATTCAGCGTCTAGAGCGGTTACAGTCGCTGTGTGACATCGATCTCCAGGAACGAAGCAACTGGCTAACGCTCCAGGTAGCGATTAAAGTGTACAAGCTGCGCTCAAACGGAGCTTAGCAGAAAGAACCAAAGAAACATCTATGAAAAAGTGCCGAGAAAATAGCCGGCAGTGGCTATTTTCTCGGCACTTTTTCATGTTTTCGCTAAGGATTGTGTTTAGATAGTAGTGTTTCGTGCTTGTGGCTGTGTCCGTTACTTTTCTCCTGGGCATTCTCCATGCGACAATAGAGGCCGTCCATTTCGCAGCACGCTGTGCGGTGGTCATTACACTCAAATTGGATGGTGGCGTGATCGATATGGTATTTTTCGCTGAGCATGCTGTTAAGGGATTGCAGGATGGGCGAACTGCAACTGGGACGATGGTCGTTGATGCGCGTATGGCAGGAGAGAGCATACATGCCGCTGGCAATACACCAGACGTGGAGGTCGTGTACGTCTTTCACGCCCTCGATCTTTTTCATATCACCGACAAGATCAGAGAGAGAGATGTCCCTGGGCGTGGATTCCAGGAGGATATCGGTGGTCTCGCGGAGGATGCCCCAGGCTCCAAACGCGATAAGCACGGCTATGCCGACCGACAGCAAGGGGTCAACCAGCGTCCAACCGGTCAGGAGGATGATGATGCCAGCCACAATGACGCCGACCGAGACGATCACGTCGCCAAATACGTGCATGGTCGCAGCCCGCACATTGAGACTATGGCCCTCTTTTTGCAAGCCTAAACCGATGAAGAGGTTAACGGCTATGCCAATCCCTGCTGAAAGGAACATAATGAACGGCTGTACCGGTTCTGGATGTTGGAAACGCTGAAAGGCTTCCAGGGAGATGACAATGGCGATGATGATCAAGGTAACGGCGTTAACAAGGGCGGCCAGGATACCTACGCGGTGATAACCAAAGGTTTTGCGCGCATTGGCAGGCCTCTCAGCCTGTACTGCAGCAAACCAGGCCAGGCCAAGCGCGAAAATGTCGGTTACGACATGACCGGCGTCAGAGAATAGAGCCAGTGAATTAGAAACAATACCACCGACCAGTTCCGCCACCAGGATAACGATTGTTAAGAAGAAGGCCAGGCGTAACGCCTGTTTCGCCATGCCATGGGTATGATTATGATTATGCCCAATGTGCTGATCACTCATGCGGGCACCTGCGTCTCTCTTTTAAAAGGGAGGAGGGAGAGTTCGTTGGCATGGGTGAGACCAATTTCGAGCAGCAGCCGAATATGTTCATCTACAAGCCGGTAATAGACGATCCGCCCTACTTTACGCATGGCGACAACCTGTTGGTAACGCAAAACACGCAGCTGATGGGAGATGGTGGTATCGTCTCGATCGAGACCGGTAGCCAGGTCACCCACACATAATTCACCTGTGGGAGCGTTCAACAAAGCATAGAGAACCTGGAGACGTGTGGGGTCGCTCAGAACGGAGAAGAGCTTTGCGATACGCTCCGCGCTCTCGTTGGCTACCAGGTTGCGCCGTACTGCCAACGCGAGTTCCGCGTGGGTATTACGCTCCTGGGACATATATCCTGCATCGCTATCACCAGTGGTCGATGCTTTGACAGGTTGAGAAACCATACAACCTTCCTTTTATCTTTTCATATCTGCACATGTATGCAACTATTCTGTTGTAATTATACCTCATAGACAGTATTTCGGCAAGGTGAGGTGTTCTGGTGATTCCCCAGAAGTCCGCCAGAGATCCTTCGCTGCGCTCAGGATGACAGCCGGGGGTTTTGTCATCCTGAGCGCAGCGAAGGATCTGCGTGGTGCCCGGCGAGAGATCCTTCGCTGCGCTCAGGATGACATGCAGGACACCGCTGGAGGCCGCTCACGGGAAATCTTCTCTCCGAATATCCAGAAAAACCATGGATGGCTTGCAGACAGGTTCACTCACATGTTAGACTAAGGTGTGTTTATTTCATCTATACACAAAACAAACGATCCATGGTGGCAACGGTTACGGCCTCGCCTCACAATAACCTATCTACTGGTTGCCCTGGCCCTGCTCATCATCAGTGTAATCGGCCATGTTCGCCTACTTGGTGAGATAGGAAAAACTTTTGGTGGTTTTTTTTGGGCGATCGATACTGATGACCAGGTGGTTATTGCCTCTACACTGCCTCAAACCGGCCAATTCGGGGCCTCGGCAAGTTCACTGACCAATACGGACCATTTCATTGGGGTCGAAGTCAAAAATAAGAACGGGGTGACGGCCTACTCGTGGCAACAGAATCAGCTTCACCCCGAGATTGTGCCGCTGACGGCCGCCTATATGCATGCCAGTCCAGGTGATGGCGTTACTTACACCATCCAGCACTCGGACAACACGACGGGTCAAACAACGCTCCAGGCTGTCAGCTTTACCTGGGATATGTGGTTTGAAAACTATGGTCTGACGATGCTCGCCGGTATCAGCTGGCTGCTGGTCGGCACCCTCTTGCTTGTCACCGCCCGCGACTGGACGGGAGCCGTCGAGGGTATTACGCTGCTGCCGCCAGCGATGCTCTTCCTGCTCTACAGCCACTGGGGCAACGTGCAACAGGCCTATCCCGCGGATATAGTATTTCAACTGCTGTGGGTCCCATCATTTGCCCTGCTTGGCGCAGCCTTTATCCATCTCAGTTTGACATACCGGCCAGAAGCATTGAGTGCGCCGCGCCGACCGCGCTTGATGGTGGATGGCTTGCCGTACCTGCCGCTAATCGCGCTGGTGGCCTTTGAATGGAGTTCTTTTCTCATCTTTGGCAAAGTAGCCGGGCGTCCACATTTTATTGTTATTTTTACCGTACTGGCAATCGTCTATCCACTGTTGCTGCTCTACGCAATTCGTTCTCTGCGCCTGATCGATCAGTTACAACTTACGCTCGAGCAGCGCGAAGGGGCATTGCGCGAGCTGCAGCAGACGGCGGCGGCACTACAGCAGTCGAACAGCGAGCTGCAACAGGCAACCTCGCTTCTGCTACACGCGGATGCCCACCTGCGCTCTGTACTTTCGCAGCGCATTCACGATCAGCCCAAACAGCAGGCACTGCGCATCCGCTCGCTGCTGGGACACTGGCAACACAAGCTGAAAGTGGAGTCTGAACGAGACCCGGACGGAAAGGTTGCGGTACAGCCCATTTCCGAGGCGTTAGGCAAGGTGCGAAAAATCAGCGAGGAGCTGGAGGGTGACCTGCGAGGGCTGCAATTGCTGGTCGAAGATGCTTACCAGAGACGCAGCCTGGGCTTGAAACTCCACCTGGAGAAATTGATCCGTGAAGATCTTCCCGCGCTGCACCCCGAATCGCCGCTCAAGGTACAGCCGGACCTGTGGGCTCTGGATGCATTAAGTCATGACCTTGAGCAGACGGAGGAAGGAACGAAGATAGCAGAGGCCATTTCATACACCGTCACCCAGGCGCTGCTGAACGTCTATAATCATGCCGGAGCGAGCTTCGCCACGGTGCAAACGGTGCGCAGGAATGGCTATATCGATGTGTACATCACCGATGATGGACGCGGCTTTGATACGAGCTCGATCTCACCCGAAAAAACGAGCCTGTTCAAGGCACGGTTGAAGGCCCGGGAGGGCGGCGGTATACTGTCGATCAAGTCGGTAACCCGTCCAAAGGTCGAGCATGGTACAACAGTTATGCTGCGCCTGCCTATTCCTCATACCGAGCGAAGTAGTGAGCGAAAATTTATTACGGTGCCACTGTCAGAGTCGCAGGTGTATGGGAAGAACGTAGAGCGGGCTTAGGGAGGAGCGTTACAGGATGACAACGATGACCGGGGTCGTATTTCTGGGAGATCGGCA
>VBHS01000361.1 GCA_005881295.1 Chloroflexota bacterium | reverse complement strand
TTCACCGTCTGTACTTTCTAATAATTGGAATCGACGCCTCGCCTCTGTAAACATGGTTGAAGCAGCATCTAGCTCTCCTTGTGACAACTTTACACGAGCCATACCCGCAAGAGCCTCGGCTGCCAGCTGTGGTTCTTGTTGCCCCTCAGCCTGTTTATAAGCCGCTCCAAAACCTTCCTCCGCCTGCACAAAATCTCCCTGCGTCAATAGCAACTGACCCTGTACCAGTGATAACAAAGGTGACGCCTTAACCGGATATATCACCGGAGTAATATTGGAGGCCGCCTTCGATAGGTATGCTATCGCTTCACCAAGCTGTCCGCCAAATACCGCTAGCCGGGCCAGGAGAACCTGCGCTTCAGCTACTCCCGCTCTCTCTCCCAATTGTTCCATGTGGTCCTGCGCATTACGATAGCACACCGCTGCCTGCCCCGTTTGCCCTTGCTGGCGATAAACCTCTCCCATTCCCAGCAAAGCCCTGCTCTCAACAAGCTCATCCTGTAACTTGTTTGCCAGGTTCAGTGCCTCGTTGTACGTCTGCAGTGCTGTTGCTAGAAAGCCCCTGCGCCGTTGAATATCGCCAAGCCCCGCCGTCGTCTCGGCCTGTCCAATGCGGTAGGCAATGGCTTTATACGTCCGTAACGCCGACTCCATCGTTGAGTTAGCGTAGGAGAGTTGCCCCCTGCGCATATTGATCTCACCCAATACACGGTTTGTGTGGGCCGTACCCAGTGCGTTCCGTTTATCCGTATATCTCTGGAGTGCCAATTGGGCGCTGGTTAATGCCTGCTCTACCTGCCCCCGTAATTCAGCGACCTCAGATAATCCCAGGTTGCCATCCGCCTCTCCCAGTTCATATTCTATGGGACGAGACCGTTCCACCGCATCTCCGAAGTAATCTGCTGACTCTTCGAGTCGTCGCTGATCCAGGTAGATACGCCCCAGACCCGACAGCGCATCAACGGCGCCATACGTGTCCCGCTTTTCCTGGTAGACCTCCAGCGCTTGCCTGTAAGCCTCTGCAGCCTCGTCAAACGACGTGCCAGGCGTAAAATGTCGGCAAGACTTCGCCGGGCATCTGCCTCGTTGATGCTGTCTTGAGCATTACTAAAATAACTGATTGCCTCTTGATACAATACGGTAGCTCGGTCGATGTTGCCTCGTTGGAGTTCCAGGTGCCCAAGTGCTAATACTACATTTCCCAGACCCTGCGCGTTGTTTCCCTTTTCCGAACTATAAAGTTCTCGTGCCCGCTCATAAGCTTCCTGGGCGCGATCCAGGTGGCTTTGCTGCCGCTCCAGGTGCCCTATCGCAAGAGCAGCTTGCGCCTCGTTTAAAGGCCTTCCTGCTTCTTGATATAACTTCATCGCACGCTGGTAACTGGTAATGGATTGTTCGATCAGATTGTTCTCACGCTGCACATCGGCAAGTAGTGAGCGACAATCTCCCGCACGTTTAAGATCCCCAAGCTCTCGAAACAGCTTTTCCGCTTCTATTAAAGCCTCTGCTGCTATCTCCATCTTCCCGTCATTGTAGGCAGCAATACCTTCTTGTAAGCGCTTCTCAGCCAGTACATGATCCTGTGTAGCCATGAAAATCTATCTTCCTCAATCTTTTGATGCATTCGGATCTGCCATGCCGCTTATCCTGTTCGTACAGATGCAAATACTTGCCCGTCTCTTTGTAATGAGTGATCAACTCCTCAAGACAGGTATTGTACATCTTGCGCGAGGTCATCAAGGCTTGTTCTTGTGCCTTGTTTGGTCGAAGGCGGTACTCATACGTTCTCACCGCTCAAGTTTCGCATATTCTAACTGAGTAGTCAACAACGTCGGTAACCCCAGAAAAAATGGTATAAAGGAGCTCTCAGGTATGCACGAAGAAACCCTAAAACGAGTGGACTTATTTTCGAGCCTCAACAGAAAAGAATTACAGGCACTTGCCCGGAGTTGCCAGGAACGTAAATACCCCGCAGGTAGCACATTATTTTCACAGGGCGATACAGGAGTAGGACTCTATGTACTGATCAGCGGCACAGTCCGTATTACCCAGGCAGTCCACCCCGATAGAGCAGAGGAAGTACTTGGTACAGAGTCAACTGGGGGGGTCCTTGGAGAGATGGCCCTGCTCGACGATTTGCCTCGTTCGGCGACTGTCACTGCCGTAGACGACGTGACAGCTTTACTTCTACCTGTTTGGGAATTCCGCGCAGCGTTACGTAGTTATCCCGATATCGCCATCAAGCTCCTTGCCGTGCTCAGTCGTCGCCTGCGTAAGGCCGAAAACCGTATTCACGATCATTAAAAGTAATAGCTCGCTCTACGCATTCTCTATAGCAAGAACTCCCTGCCTCCCTGTTTGTAACCGGGGAAGCAGGGAGTTAACTCCGAGCATCTTTTTTATTTCTTAGCAAACCACCGCATAAGATCCCGTGGCTCTGATCATGGGGAGGATGTCAAGTCTCCGTAGCAGGTTTAGCTCTATTCAGAAGATGCTGTATCTCCTCAAACATCGTCTCAACATCCCCAAACGACCGGTAAACACTGGCAAAGCGAATGTAAGCAATCTTATCCATTCGTTGCAAATGTTCCATCACCAGTTCACCGATGACGTTACTAGGTACCTCTTGCCTGCCCAAACGATAGAGTTCCTGCTCGATCTCTTCAACCGCATTTTCAATTTCGCCTACTGGCAATGTTCACATTCGCGTCGGCGATGTATGGCATCACCGATATCACGCGAATCTTTCACCCGCGACTCAGTACCCCCACATAATGGGCATTTCATCCTGGTTCACCCCGCTGGAATATCATAATAGCGTTATTCTATCACAGTATCCAATTGAGGAGGACCTGTGTAGAGGCTAAATCATTACAGGAGTTGCTTCCTCTGGAGTGATGGTTAGGGTCGCCCCAATGTTGGAGTGAATGACTGCATGTGTCATCTCCCCGCCGGGAGGAACTTTGCCGATATACCCTGAACGCAGGCGTGATCCTTCGCGCCAGTAAGCGTACCAGTAAGGCCCATGTCCCTGGCCATCACGGCAGGTGCTGCATGCGGCCTTCCCGCATTTGCGATACTGCAATTGATAAGTGATATGTTGATTGCTCGGTAACTGTGTCATAAGCCACGTACCCTTCCACAAATCAATAAAACTACAAAAGTTCATTTCAATGCTACAACCAGCATACCATCAATGGATGAACATTTTATGAAAATGTTCTGTGCAATGATGACATAATGTTCATCCTATAGCAAGTATACCATGAAAATTGTCAAATTTAAAATAACGCCTTTTTCAGAAAACCAACCACTTTTCCTGGTCTGTAATGTGATCAAAGCGTGAGCACAACATACAACCGCAGATGGTATAATAATGATGTGTTCAATCTACCTGGTTTTAGACAAACCGCTTTTGTTTGTTGTGTATTGTTGGATCAGAAGGAGAAAATACAATGCAAATCATTATCAATGGTAAGCAGATGGAGGTCACTCCTCGGTTACGTCAATACATCGAACGGAAAGTACAGCGCCTGGCTCGTTTTGTTGATGAGCAGGCTCGTGTAGAGGTAACGGTTACTGAAGAGAAGACACGTAGTGCTCGTGACCGCTATGCCGTCCAAATGGCGCTCTCCAATGCCACTCATCCCGTTCACAGTGAAGTGAGAGCAGTCAATGCGAATATGGCCCTTGACCTCGTATTGGATAAAGTCGTGACCCAGCTTGGTCGCCATAAAGATCGTCATACTTCCACCATCCGTCGTCATCACTCGCCTGCAAAAGTTCTTTCTCTCTCACGCTCTGGCGATCTTTTACCCTTAGAAGATCAGGAAGAGGAGGGAACAACCGCCAGGCATGATGCTGCTTCCATTGATAAAGAACGCAACGAAGAGATCTGGTCTAAAGTAGTTGAGATCCGTCGCGTTCCCACCAAGCCCATGGGTGACCAGGAGGTCATAGCTCAGATGGAAGCGTTGGGACTCACATTCTTCCCGTTTTATAACGAAGCCACCGATAGCGTGAACGTGATGTATCGCTTGAGTAAAGGCGGTTATGGTCTGCTCGTACCAGAATTGCAGTAATCACGCTTACATCAGAAAGACGGTTCAACAGGATGTGCATCGCTCCTTTTGCAAAGGCCTTGCACATTCCCTGTTTTTGAGTGGTGTAACCTGGCTAAAAAGTAATCTCGAATTGCCACGGATTTGGGGGAGAGTCACCAAATTGAGCAAGTGGATCCGCTGCACGCACAGTCATCACGTGTGAATCCGCTGAAGGAAGCGGGCTGAAACGTGCGCTGCCCTGGTAGACTGCCTGGTTAGCATCATCCGTTAGTTCCGGCCGTGCTAAAAGCATTCCTCCACGGTCCCCTGTCCACTCTTTCCCCGTATTATCCTTTATCAGAAAAATGATACGTGGAACAAACGCAAACCCTACAGTAAAAGGCGGCCTGATCCACAAGTAATGGAGCTCAAAATGCTTCTCGTAAAACTGCAACTGGTGTAACATCAACACCATCCCCTGCAGTTTCTGCTCTAGCTCGATATTGACGCTCCTCAGGGGCTCCCGCGGCAATGCAACCGTCCCCAGTTGAAGTTCTTGAGGGGCGGCAATCACGACTGGTGGACGAGAGGCTAGCTCCAGCGCTTTAGCCGAGAAAGGCGCAGTATCTTGAAGAATTTCATTACACAATTGTAAGCAAGCATCGCAGATATATGCCGCGCCTGGACCAGCCACCATGCGGCGTACCTCTGGTGGGCGGCGACCGCAGAAAGAACAGCGAGCCAGCGATCTATCGAAACTCATGTCTTTCATTATCCTCGTTGTTGGTACGTTAACTCACTTTTAAGCCGTTGTCATTACTCAATGCGGCAATAGCCGCGTCTTGTAATCCCATATGTTCAAGTAGAGAGGCATGTGCCTCCCATTCCAATCTATCATCGAGCGGTGTAAGCACTACCGATGGATCATCATCTTTTATCTCCAGACTCTCTGAAGACGAAGCTCCGTCCGTCCATTCGCCTGTCTCATTGATATGGGAATTATCCCAATCATTCTTCCCATATTTGCGCCGTAGTGCCAGGCCAATCAAATGATCGGCAAAGTGTGGGTTTTTGGGTAAGAGCGAACCATGCATATACGTTCCATAGGCGTTGCGATAAATTGCTCCTTCTGTCGCATCTTCCGCGTTATTTCCATACCCTTTGAGTACTTTTCCCAGGGGTTGAGCTGTACCCAGGTATGTACGACCGCCATGATTCTCAAATCCGACCAGGGTGCTACCATTCCAGTTGATGGCTATATCTCCAATACACCGCGCTACGCGTGGCCCTTTATGAATTGTCCACGCATCGAAAACTCCCAATCCTCTCATATCGGGGCCACTGGCGGGTCGATAATAATGTGCCAGCAACTGGTATCCGCCACAGACTGCCAGCACCGGCATATCATCCTCAATTGCAGCCCAGAGCCCAATACCCTTGGTGTCATGCAGATCTTGCGCTACGGGTGCCTGTTCCCTGTCCTGGCCTCCTCCAATGAACAACATATCGTACTCGTCGGGTGCTAAGGCATCCCCCAAACCCAGGCTGACCACCCGCAGCTCAATACCACGTTGCTGGCAACGTCGGCGGAGCACAATGATGTTGCCGCGGTCTCCATACAGATTTAATTGATCAGGATACAAGTGCCCCAGTGTAAGCGCCAGCTGTCGAGTAACACTGTCATTCAATTATCTCTTCCCTCCCAATAGTGAGGTGTCAGTCCACGCCGCTCAAGCTCACGCTGAATTTCTAACAAGCCAGTATACGTCGGGACGGCGAACAAAGTTTCACCAACAGGCGTCTGACGAACCGCGCTATCCAGCGCCTCTGCAATTCCGTAGTGATGTGAGATTTCTGTAAGAGGCGGCTGTTGATCCGCTTCTTCAAGCATCTTCACATTCCTATTCTTTGCACGGCGTTTTTTCCTGGCAGCCAGAGATGTATCTGGCTTTATAGCTCGTAGTGGAGCCGTAGTCACTGTAATCATCTTGTCCTGCGCTACCCCTGCGTATTTCAATCGTAGCGCCAGGTCTAATGCCCGGCTACCAGCTACAACCAGCGTTGATGTGTGATTGACTGCCTGCTCGAAATCTACATCCCAGATCCAGGAAATATCCCGTCCGTCAGCTATATTATCATTGAGAACAAATAACACATGCCGGTGTGTTCCCTCGTTAAAAAGTGTTCGTAACACTTCATTAAACCCCGTTGGGTTTTTTGCCAGGAGCAGACGGAGGGTGCGTCCTTCGATATGTATACGTTCGCCGCGTCCAAAAATGGGCTTGAACTGTTCGATGCCCGTAACTATTGGTTCCCAGCCTATCTCTATCGCCTGGGCCACTGTGGCCGCGGCCAGGGCATTATAGACGTTATAGATACCTGGTAGAGGAATAACAATCTCTTGCTGCTGTTTGCTCGTTCCTGCCATCAACGAACTGCTGACCTGCATGCGAGTTCGATCAAAATCATCGGATTGGACCTTGACCGCTCGTACATCGGGTTGCGGCCTCTGGTTTCCACAATGCGCGCAGTGATAATGACCCATATGACTGAAGAAACGTAGATCGTAGCTATATTCTCCCCCACACTTTGGACAGATGCGCGTATCGATAACCTGGTGTCGTTCCCCTTCGTCATGCTGGGCTTTTAGATCAAGCGCAGGATCGTCGATGCCAAAATAGAGGACGCGTCCACCGAACGCTTCACCAAGATGCGCCGTGGTAGGATCATCGGCGTTCAGAACAAGTATCGTATCGGTTGAAAGCGTTCCCAGGGCCTGCTGCCAGAGTGCCGCGACACTATCGACCTCGCCATAACGATCAAGCTGGTCGCGAAAAAGGTTGGTAAAAACCACCACGCGGGCAGGAACCGTCTGTAGTATTTGTGGCATGACAGCTTCATCCACTTCAAGAATGGAAATTGCTCGCCCCTCTCTGCGTAAATTTCCATTGGGTTGAGCTCGAATGACAAGGGAACTGGCGATCCCACCCATAAGGTTTGAACCTTCTCTATTGCGCCACACCCTCAGACCTGCGTCACTCAGTACAGCGGCAATAAAACCACTTGTTGTCGTCTTGCCGTTCGTACCCGTGACAATGACACTCCCATGCTCCAGTTGCGTCGCCAGGTGGCCAACAATATCTGGATACACCCTTTGAGCTACCAGACCTACAATGCTTGTACCTCCACCTAAGTGGAGCCGGCGGCTCAACGCGCCAGCTGTTCTGCCCCCTACTACCGCCAAACCGGCGCGCAGCGAAGGGCGTCGTTTGGAACGAGGTAAGCGGCGTTGCCCCCTGGCGACGGTAAGAGGACGTTCACTAGGTTTCTCGGTGCGGTTCGGGGTTAAAGTACCTTTCCGCTCTCCCGAGCGTAGACCTGCGCGTCGCAACTTAGCTGATGGCCTCCGTTTTCGCATACTGTTCCTCCAAACCAGCACGTATATCTCCAATTATTGGTTGCAGCATAGCATGGGAGGACAAACTGGTCAAGTTTGCTTGACCCAGGGGAATATTCAGCAACTAGATATCGTTTCATCAGTGTAGGTAAATACCTATTGACAACATAAGCTATTCTATCCATTGAGATAGCGTACTCATAAATTTGAGCCTTGATCTGTGCGAGGTTCTCTAATACGGTAGCCGTCAAATGGGAAGTAGGGTGAACCGATACCCACAATCCCTTCTCTTTCTTTGGAGAGGAAAAACTACATATTGGTTAAGTTGTGAGTCAAGTAAAGAATAAAAGATCAGGTGGCTGCCTCTAAACGCGCAGACGAAGTGTTCCTTGCTCCTGACCCTGATCGCGAGGGCGAATTTATTGCCTGGTCTCTTAAAGAAACGCTCGGTCTGCAACATCCGCATCGCGCGGTCTTCAACGAAATCACCAGGAGCGCCGTACAGGACGCTATCAAGAAACCGCGTGTAATCAACGAAGACCTCTTCAACGCACAACAGGCTCGTCGCGTCCTGGATCGTCTTGTTGGCTATAAAATCAGTCCATTGCTCTGGCGACGTATCCAGTCGGGAACCAGTGCCGGCCGTGTCCAATCAGTTGCCCTTAGACTCATCTGCGACCGCGAAGCCGAGATTCGCGCGTTCGTTCCAGAAGAGTACTGGAGCATCATTGCAACTCTGAGCAAAAAGCGACAGCAAGAGCGTTTCGAAGCACAATTGATAACCCGACTCAAAGATATAACAGCTTTTAATAGCCAGGAGGGCGCCAATGGAAGTGAAGAACCAGTTCCCCAGGCAGCATTAAATGGCAAGTCAGCTATCGCTGAGAAGGGACGCATTAAAATTTCCTCGAAAGAGGAAGCCGACGCCATACTGGCCGACTTAAGAGGCGCCACCTATACCGTCTTGAAAGTAGAGGAGAAAGAGCAACGTCGCCAACCGAACCCGCCCTATACCACCAGTACCATGCAGCAGGAGGCCTCGGTTCGGCTCTATTTCAAGCCGAAGAGAACCATGAGTCTGGCGCAACACCTCTATGAAGGTATCGAGATGGGCGAGCGCGGTCACCAGGGTCTTATCACCTATATGCGTACCGACTCAACACGCATCTCTGATGAGGCACAGGCAAAAGTCAAAAGCTACATCGCCTCGGAAT
>VBHS01000002.1 GCA_005881295.1 Chloroflexota bacterium | reverse complement strand
TGGCAGCTGCGTGAAACGGGGGGCCGCGACTTCTGGCGCGGCATCTTCCGCGAGCTGCGCCTGGGCACAGTAGGCGGTGTGGTGTCAAGCATCGTGGTAGGGTGCCTGACGTGGCTCCTCTTCCATTCGCTGCTGCTGGCGGTAGCGATCGGGCTGGGATTTGGTTTTACCTTGTTTATCGCGACAATTTGCGGCCTGTTTCTTCCCAAGCTCTTCCAGCGCCTGCACTTGCGCGGGAGCCTGGTAAGCGCGCCGTTGCTCGATCCTATTATCGCCTTTATCAGTGTGTGCATCTTTTTGGTGGTAGCGCTCTGGCTGATTGGGATGTTTCATGTGTGACCATGCAGGGTTACACATGGGCATTGCATGGGAATTTTTGTCAAAAACTATTGACGAACCGCTATCGCTTAGTGTATACTGCAAGCGTTCCACGAGAGCGCATTCCTCGATAGCTCAACGGTAGAGCGGCCGGCTGTTAACCGGTAGGTTACAGGTTCGAATCCTGTTCGAGGAGCTAAAGACCCGAGAAGCCAGTTTTTAAGAGGCTTCTATGAGTTACGCTACTTTTTTTTGTGTGAGGGCTTCTGGTTTGCCTCCTTCTGCATCTTCTCTATACGTGCCAGCTCTTGCTTTCCACGCACCACCAATTTGTCCAGCCATTGAGCCTTGTATGGACGCAGGGTGTCAACGAGAGTCCGGGCCACCAGCAGATTACGATACCATTTCTTGTTCGCTGGCACGATATACCAGGGGGCCTCATCCGTACTACACTTTGAGAGCGCATCTTCATAGGCTTCTTGATAAGCGTCCCAGTATTTCCGTTCAGCCCAATCGGCAGTAGAGAGTTTCCACGCGTCAGTTTTATCCACCTGGCGGGCGAGTAAGCGTTTTTCCTGTTCCTCGTTGCTCATATGCAAGTAGAACTTCAGAAGAATCGTGTCATCCTGGGCGAGCAAGTCCTCAAAGTCGTTAATGCCTGCGTAATATTGGCTCCAGACCTTTTCTGGCACCATGTTATGCACGCGCACTATCAGAACATCTTCATAGTGCGAGCGATTGAAAATGGTTATGACACCCCTTCCTGGGGTGACCCGATGGACGCGCCAGAGGAAATCATGGGCCAGTTCCCTGAGTGTAGGCGTTTTAAATGCATGCACCTCGCATCCCTGGGGATTGACTCGCGAGAGGACCTGGAAAATCGTATCAGCCTTGCCACTCGCATCCATGCCCTGCAGCACCACGAGCAGGCTATGATGCTGTGCCGCCGCTAACAACTCCTGTAACTCGCTGAGTTCCGCGCCGATTATTTCCAGTTCTGCCCTTGCCAATGCGGGATCGGTATGCTCATCAACATAGTCTGGATCATAGTCCTGCAACTTGACTTTACTGCCTGCTTCAACTTTCCATGCGAGTTGCATCGTCCTTCTCCTTTCTCGATGTGGTCTTCTTGCGCCGGCGGTTGTTCTGGCATGGTCATCCTGCTGGCTTCTGAATCTGTTCAATACGCGCCAGTTCTTGCTCTCCACGCAGTACTAATTTATCCAACAATTGATCCTTATATTGACGCAGGGTATCAACGAGGGTTCGTGCCACGAGCAAATCGCGAGACCATTTCTTGTTCGCAGGCACGATATACCAGGGAGCTTCATCCGTACTGCACCTGGAGAGCGCGTCTTCATAGGCTTCTTGATAAGCGCCCCAGTATTTCCGCTCGGCCCAATCGGCAGCGGAGAGTTTCCATGCTTTGGTTTTATCCTTTTGACGTGCGAGTAAGCGTTTTTCCTGTTCCTCGTTGCTGATATGCAAGTAGAACTTCAAAATAATCATGCCATTCTGGGCGAGCAGGCGCTCAAAGTTGTTAATAGCTACGTAGCGGCGACTCCAGACCTTTTCTGGTACCAGGTTATGTACGCGTACTACCAGCACATCCTCATAATGTGAGCGATTGAAAATAGTTATGATGCCCCTCCCCGGTGTGCCCCGATGGATACGCCAGAGGAAATCGTGGGCCTGTTCCCTGTTTGTAGGCGCTTTAAACGAACGCACCTCGCATCCCTGGGGATTGACTTGCGCGAAGACATGGCGAATCGTACCGTCCTTGCCGCTCGTATCCATCCCCTGCAGCACCACGAGCAGGCTATGATACTGCGCGGCTGCCAACAACTCCTGCAACTCACCGAGTTCCGCGCAGAGTACTTCCAGTTCTGCCCTTGCTGATGTGGGATCAGTATGCTTATCAACATAGTTTGGATCATAGTCCCTCAGCTTGACTTTACTGCCTGCTTCAACTTTCCATGCAAGTTCCATTTTTCCTTTCCTTTCGAGTTGGCGTCTCCGGTCGCTAAAACGCACGGGGCGTGAAATACCAGATACGTGTTAACCAGGGATTGTAGGTGGTCCGAGTCCAGACCTTAGCTACCCAATAGTTGTATAATAACAGTTAGAATAGCAAATGCACCAGCACCCCAACACCATTTACGCCACTTTGGATGGAAGAAACCAACAGTAAACATTCAGCATTTCGCGTTTTCGCAATTGCTGCGAAGTTACACATTTGTTCGAATGCGAGACTAAAGTTACCCGGTTTAAATAATTCCCGTGTGTATTGCGCCATAATGATATCTCCATGAACTTTTTCCAACCCAATTAATCGAAAAATCGTTCTATAGTTGCTTTTGAAGCAACACACTACGGATTCATCTAAAGTAAAATTTACTTGTTTATTATACGTGATGATTGAACAGCTTTCCAGCGGAATTCATCCGGCATTATCTAAATTGATGCGCCAAAATTGTTATTGCTCCATTTCATATGGTAAACTACTACCAGGGGGCACTGAACAACCGGCTCTGTACGGTTATGACCAGATAACTTTTTCGTGCTTCCATATTGTTCGTTAATGTGAACTGGCTTCTCGGGCTGTAGTAGATCAATCGACTGACGGTATTTTTGTGGTAGACTGACTGTTAACCGGCAGGTTACAGGTTCGAATCTTGTTCGAGGAGCCGTACTATAAAGGCCACCCACGCTGGTGGTTTTTTATTATTTTAAGCGCTGCTCGCTATTTGATAGGAGAACACCTGATGAGCCAGACACGTATCACTATACGTCCACTGCGCCTTACCGATGCCAGCGATATATACGAACTGATGCACATGCCTGATGTTCTCTGGGGTACATCTTTGCTCCCCTCGACGCCCATCGATAGCTGGTATAAAACTGTCGAGAACTGGGTTTATGATGAACGGATGCATGTTTTCGTGGCTGATGTGCAAGGGAAGGTCACGGGTATCATCAATATGCGCGCTGGAACTGGCAGGGAGAGCCATGTGGGGGATATCGATATGGCCGTCCATGATAAATACCAGGGGCAGGGCATTGGCAAAATGTTACTGCTGACGGTGATCGATCTCGCAGATAACTGGTTGAACCTGGTACGTCTGGAAGTTGATGTCTATACGGACAATGAACGTGCCATTCATGTATACCAGCAATTTGATTTTGAAATTGAAGGGCGGAAACGCCTTGACGCTTTCCGTGGTGGCAGTTATATTGATAGTTATATTATGGCGCGTCTGCACAAACCGCGCCGTGGCCGGTAATTATCATTGATCGCAACCAGTCTATCCGTTTTTATAATCAACTTTCCGTCCAGCTCCTCGAGGCGGCTGAACCGATGCAGGGCCTCAGATTGGACCAGGTTGTTCATGACCAGGCAATCCTGCAAGTTGTGCAGGATAGCATCAGCGCTGATCAACCTTGCAAAGGTGAGCAGACCATAGATGCTTCTGGTACGGCATGGAAGGTCACGGTGACTCCGCTTGAACACGCGCAGAGGAATATGCAGGCCGAGCTGGAGGGAGTAGCGGGCCACGAAGCGGCGTCACACTATACGTATTTTGTTGTGGCTATTGAGGATTTAACGGAACTGCGGCGGCTGGAACGCGTGCGCCGTGACTTCATCGCGAATATATCGCATGAACTGCGCACCCCGCTCGCCTCGGTTCGCTTACTGGCGGAGACCCTGGAAGAGGCTATTGATACTGACCGGGACAAAGCGCAAATGTTCCTCGAGAAGATTGAAAACGAGGTTCAACATTTGAACGGGCTGGTCTCCGAGCTACTGGAACTCTCGCGCATCGAATCCGGCCTGGTACCGATGGTTATCGAGCCTGTACAGGCAGAGCACCTGGTACGGGAGGTTATGGCGCGCATGCTGCCGCAGGCGCAGCGGCATCGCGTTATGCTGCACACGGAAATAAAAGAAGGGAACGTGCTGGTGGCGGCTGACAGCAAACAGATTGCGCGTGTGCTCGTCAATCTTATACATAACGCCATCAAATACACTCCTTCGGGCGGGACGGTGACAATTGGTACGGCGCTGCAGGCGGGTGGACAGGTACAACGTTTTTTTGTGCGAGATACAGGCGTAGGTATCCGGCCAGAAGAGCTGCCACGCATTTTTGAACGATTTTATAAAGCCGATCGTGCCCGCTCGAAAACTGATTTCATTGGTCCAGGTGGTGGGGGAAGTGGTCTGGGTCTGGCTATTGCCCGGCACGTGGTTGAAGCGCATGGAGGGCGCATTACAGCGGAAAGTCGCGTTGGATATGGCAGTACTTTCACTTTCACGCTGCCGGTCGCCCAGCGCGGCAATACGTAATCGTTGGGGAGGGAAGGGATGAACCTGTAGGGGCAGGAGTGGAGTGGACGTGAGGTGGGGACGCTTGCGTCGCCCTGGCAGAAGGGGAAATGCGCACACGGGAACAGGGCGACGCAAGCGTCCCCACCCTCCGCATCAACCACCCCCGCCCCTACGGGTACAAAGTGGCATTACATAAAGGATATATATGACGCCAGAATTTGAGCAGCGCTTGCAAACTACCAGCAGGGAACAACTTATTCAGCTGCTAGGGGAACTCACCGTACGCCATCCTGTGTTACAAGCAGAGATCACGAGCATGCTGGGAAAACTCGCGCAAGAGCACGAGCCAGCACAAGCTGAGGAGGCAACTGATGATACGGGAGAGGTATCAGAAGATTGGGATTTTACCGGTGAAACGCAGGTAACGCCGCACTCAGCGGCCGCCCAACAAGCCGCGCTGCCGACCGATAGTGAGGATCGTCACCAGCACGTTGGAGAATTTGCCGGCAGATTGAGCCAGGTAGAGTCACGACAGGCGCTTTTTGAAGTTTTGCAAGACCTGGTAGAAGACGCGATTTCGTACATCGGACAGAATGACGACCAGATGGCGCTTGATCTCTTTGCTCTTTTAATTGATGAACGACTGCTGGAAAGCCAGCCAGAGACGGTCCCATTGTTCGATGAGATGATTGACGCGAGTATGTATTCCCTGGAGGCTTTGTTGGAGGAAATAAGTAGCCGCACGATGTTTGACACGGATGCCGGGGCGCTCTCACCACTGCTCTCCCCCGAGGTGCGCCATCGCTGGCTGCGACGGCTCTTCGCGCTGTGGCTCAAACACCTCGACGCACACCGCGTTGAGGAGGATTTGCCAGAGTTAATCCTGGATGTGGCATGGAACGAAGATGCGCTGCTCTTAAGAAGTCTTGCGCAGGCAGAACTGCAGAGACAGCCAGATACTTCGCATTCCAATATCGTTGATTTTGGACGCCAGTACCGCACGAAAGCCCTGGAAAAATTCTTAAAAGATGTATCTCGGACGTAATTTTATTAACATTTATGATACAAATGATAAATTTAAGAATATATTTATGCCTAACATGTTGCAGTTACTACATCTCTATGGTACTATTGATGGTAAAGGGGTAAAGAGAGAGGAAGGTACCTATGAACAAACTGGTAATGATCATTGACGACTCACCCACCGTCCGGAAGATCATTGAGACCAGCCTGAGACGAGAGGGGTTTGAATCTGTCAGTTACTCCGACGGCATTGAAGCTTTGCGGGCAATTACCGAACAACGCATGAGACACATACCTGACCTGGTAATCCTTGATATTGGTCTTCCCAAGATGGATGGCTACGAGTTCGCCCGGCGCCTGAAAACAAAACCCCAATTTAATAATACGGTCATCGTTATGCTCACCAATCGCGATAGAGTGATTGACCGCCTTAAAGGCCGCCTGGCAGGTGCAAAAGATTATATTACCAAGCCATTCAAAACGCAAGAGATTATTTCCGTCCTGCACTCGCACCTGGGGGTTCCAACCTTAATGTAAAGGGAGACAGCCTGGTAGACAGAGCTATCTTACAGAACGTACATGAACGAACATCCCAAGGCCAGTGCTCTACCTTTAGACATTACGCAGCTGCAAAATCTTGAGCAGCTACGTGATGATGAATTTTGGGATTTCGCACGTGCGCTGGCCCGCCAGGTTCCCGCGGCTGCACAGTCTGAAGATTATTTAGAATGTGCCCTCGGTACAGGAACGTGTCTCATTCCTCTCACAATGCTGAACGAAGTTGTGTTACCTCCTCATCGACTCACGCTGCTGCCAGCCACCCCTGAATGGATGCCAGGTATCGTGGCCTGGCGGGGTGAAGCTATCGCGGTGATCGATCTCACCCTCTATCTCTCCGGTCACCCTGTAGATCTGTCGAACGCTATTTTGCTCATTGTCAACCACGCAAACATACCAATTGGCCTGCTGGTACCCTCTATCGGGCAAACAACACCTATTCAGCAAGGGCCGCAGGATACCCTCTCCACAGACGACATCGAAGGCCCTACGGCACCGGCAGACTTTTCAGCTCTGGCGGCCCTGGCGGCCCTCGCAGCTCCTAAAGCGCCAGCCACTACACCGCATATGCCCTCACGGACAGCAGGCGTGAAAGGAATGCAACAAGGAGCACTCGTTTTAGATGTCCCAATATTGCTCGCCGATGTCGTCCAACGCATAGAAACGGGGGCTGCCAATGAATGATATATTCAACCAGGATGAACTATCCGCCGAAGACCTGGCAATACTCCAGGCCTTTGATGAGATGGACATGGGGAGTTGGGAAGAGGAGGGCGCTCAAAAGGAAACATCCACACAAGCTCCTGGTGAAGAGGAAGCAAGCGAAAAATTCCTTACGCCAGAAGAGATGCTCGCCCTTTTCGTTGGCGAAGCTGACGAAGATATTACGACGATACGACGAACATTACAGCAACTTGAGCCGGATGATCACTTAGATGCTGCTCACTTACAGGTAATCCAGCGTACTGCCCATAAGCTGAAAGGGACTTCTGGCGCCATCGGTTGCATGGCCATGTCGACTATTGCCCGCCACCTGGAAGACCTGGTCAAGCAGATAATCAACGGGACGATTGTGCCTTTTATCGGGTTAAATGCGCTTGTGCAAACGGCGCACGCTTTAGAGAAGACGCTGATCAGTTTTGTCACGAATGGTGAAGAAAGCAGTAGTTTGCTTGCTGAACTTGAGACAGAGTATAAAGCGCTCAATATAGATATAGCGGCCGGGTCTGCAACGAAACCAGGCTATGCGCAACACGTGGAAGAAGAGCAAGCAAAGGAATCACCTGCGCGCGTACCCTTCAAATCTGTAGAAGAGGCCAGCCCGGTACTCAAACCTGCGCAAGAGCATCAACCAGCGCCATTTGTGCGCGTGGATGTCCATCGCTTCGAGCAACTCGTACAACATTCCGAGCGACTGGCGGAACTCAGTAACCCATTGGAGAATGCGCAGGCAGAGGTTGAAAAAGCGCTGCAGGAATTACACGTGGCCGAGGCGCGCTTGCGGCACATGGAGGGCGTGTTAGCTACGCAACTCGCCACAAAACGTTTTGATGCGATGGCAGCACAATCGGCAAGCGATGAAAGGCCTACATCCACGCTTGTTGCGCGTATCCTTGACGAGTCTGCACAACGCACCGGCAAGTTGTATCAACATAAGAGCAAAGTGCAGCCCCCAAAGCCTGCTGATTCGTTGCAATGGGATGATCTGGAGATTGATCGTTTTACAGAAAGCGACTTTCTAGTACAATCACTGAATGAGGCCGTCGCCGATGTCACGACCGCTTCCTCGCAATTACGGACCGCCATTGCCCAGCTCAACTGCATTACGCGGCAGCACATCGACCAGGCTACCAATGTACGGAACGACACACTCTTGCTCAGGCTCGCGCCGATCAGTACGCTGCTGGTAGGTATCGAGCGCGCGATAATGATGAGTCCATTAGCACAACAGCAGCGAGTGCTCTTCGAGGTGGAGGGTGCCGCGACGGAAATCGACCAGGATATCCTGGAAGAGCTCAAACACCCGCTGTTACAGCTCGTACGCACCTGTACCGCCCATAGGTCGACTGCGCCAGAAGAGGTAGATGGAGAAGAGAGCGGAAATACAGTGAGCCGCACCTGGCTGCATGCGGGTGCAATTGGCAACGAAGTCACCATTGAGGTAGGCTTCTCGATGGTGGTGGGTGGAGGCGCCATGGACGAGGTACAGGAGGCTATACGCCGTCTGAACGGAACGATAGTGGCGCGGCGGAATAGTCTGGGGGGTATCAGCTTCCACCTGCGTCTCCCCCGCTCACAGGGGGCGCTACAGGGCTTTCTCGTCAGAACGGGAAGCCATCATGCCGTGGTGCCATTTTCGCAGGTGCAGCGCATAGACGATGGCAAACAGACGTTGCCAGAGCATCTCTACACGCTGCATAGTCTGCTCGGCCTCCCAGCGGAGCACTCTGCTGTTGAAGGCGTTCGACCAGTGCTCATACTTGCAACTGAAGCGCATCCCATGGCGGTACAGGTCGATGACATCCTGGGAGAGGTCAAGCTGGTGGTGAAGCCGCTTGCTCCTCACTTACGGCGGCCGGGCATTGCCGGAGTGGTGATCGATGCTATGAGCAATATCCTGCTTGTCGTTGATTTACCTGGGCTCATAAACCACTATGAAATGCAGGAAAGCACCATTAAAATCGCAGCGATACGGAAGAGCGACAAACAGGTCCAGTATCCCGCGCAAACCCGGCAATCCATCTTGATCGCGGACGATTCTGTGTATATCCGGAAATCTTTGCGCCAGACGCTCACCTACGCGGGGTACCAGGTCAGAGAGGCCGATGACGGCATGAAAACGCTTGAAAGCCTGCTGGACAATCCACCACACGCGCTTTTGCTGGATATAGAGATGCCAAACTTGAGTGGATATGACGTGCTCAGTATGATGCGCGTCCACCCGGAGCTCGCCAGGGTGAAAACGATCATGTTGACTTCACGATCTTCTGAGAAGCACCAGGAAAAAGCACGAGAACTCGGTGCCCAGGTTTACCTCACCAAACCCTGTCCGCAAGATTTGTTGCTGGAGACGTTGCGTTCGCTACTCAGGAGCTGAGCAGACACAAATACTCAATACAACAGCCAGGGACAGCTCGTTCGCTGTCCCTGGCTGTTGTATTATTACCTAGCCTTGATACGCTAAAGGTGCGGCCTCGATCGCGCCTGTCTCCACCATAATCGCGCGCAATTGCCTGGCATCGATGGTTTCATAGAGTCGCAGCGCCTTTGCAATACGGTCGAGCGTTGTGCGATGCTCCGACAGGAGGCTAACGGCTCGATTATAGGCCCATTTCACGATACGATCGACCTCTTCATCAATAAGCGTGGCCGTCTTCTCGCTGTATTCGCGGGAATTGTTTGCCAGGGCGGTACCGGCGAACGGGTCATCACGATCGCTAAAGGAGACGGCACCGAGCCTTTCGCTCATACCCCAGCGGGCAACCATCTGGCGCGCAATAGCTGTGACACGCTGGAGATCGTTCTCCGCTCCCGTCGTAATGTGCCCTATGGCCACCTCCTCGGCGGCCCGGCCACCAAGAGCGGTTACCAGCTGCGCCTCGAGGTAATCCTTCGAGTAGTTGTAGCGATCGTCCAACGGTGTATACTGCGTAACGCCAAGGGCCTGTCCACGAGGCACAATCGTGACCTTGGAGACCGGGTCGACGTTTTCTTGCAGCAGTCCCGTCAGCGCATGACCACCTTCGTGGTACGCAACAACATTCAAATCTTCTTCGGAGAGAACGAGCGGACGCTCCGCGCCGATAAGGATCTTGTCAAGGGCCTCATCGAAACAGTTCTGCGTAACCGCCTCCAGGTTGCGGCGGGCAGCCAGCAGTGCGGCTTCGTTGACCAGGTTCGCCAGGTCGGCGCCAACCATACCTGGAGTGGCACGGGCGATGGTAATGAGGTCGACATCCTTCGCAAGAGGTACGTCACGAGAGTGAATCTTGAGAATTGCCAGGCGGCCATTCCAGTCAGGGCGTTCTACGCTGACACGGCGGTCGAAGCGTCCAGGACGCAGCAGCGCCTTATCCAGGCCATCAGGCCTGTTGGTGGCGCCGATAACGACCACCGCCTGGTGGGTATCAAAGCCATCCATCTCAACGAGCAGCTGGTTTAGAGTCTGCTCGCGCTCATCGTTGCTGTTGATGCTGGACCCGCGCTGGCGACCAACTGCATCGATCTCGTCGATGAAGATGATACTTGGCGCAGCTTTCTTAGCCTGTTCAAAGAGGTCACGCACGCGGCTCGCGCCGACACCGACCAGCACTTCAACAAATTCGGAACCGCTTATCGAGAAGAACGGCACGCTAGCCTCACCTGCTACGGCACGAGCAATCAATGTCTTACCTGTTCCTGGAGGGCCAACCAGCAGGACACCGCGAGGTATTCTACCGCCCAGCCGCTGGAACTTGCCAGGAGTCTTGAGGAACTCTACGACCTCTACCAGGTCGTTTTTCGCCTCATCAACGCCCGCGACATCGGCGAAGGTTGTGGTTGGCTTATCTTCCATCACCAACTTCGCACGGCTCTTGCCAAAGCTGAAAATGTTCTGCTGGCTCTGCGTTGCCCGGCGGGCGATGAAGATGAAGACGCCAAAGACCAGTATCCATGGTAACAGGTTGAAGAGTAGATTCAAGAAGAAGTTGCTGTCGCTAGCGGACTTCGCCTGGTAGCTAACATGATGCTGGTTCAGCAATGGTATGAGTGTTGGATCGCCATTGGGCAGCTGCGTAAAATGAAAATGCTTCGATGGCAAACCATTATTGCTGCCTGGTACTGTTATAGGATTCTTAAAGGAACCAGTGGCATCTTGCGCCTGGAAGACAACACTCTGTACATTATCTAGTTTGACCTGCTGGTAGAACGTGCTGTATGGGACTTCCAGCACATCCTGCGGGCCACTATTCGAACTCTGAGTGAAGTATTGGAAAAGGCCCCAACCTAACAGAACGACAACAACGATGAGCAACGAGCGCATGATCAGCGATCTCGTGATGTTTTTATTGGGACCGCCGTTGCCGTTGCCATTATTGCTATTGTTTGGCCGTGGTGAGCCATTTGGCCCCTGCTCATTAGGGTTTCTTTGGAACATATATGTAGCCTGAGCATCCATAGATCCAGACCTGCTTTCTTCAACTGACACGGTTTCTACATGGGATGCCAGTTGTAGAAGTAACCTTGTCTGTCAAAATGACTTTATATTTTACCATCATACAATTTGTACGTCTATTACGTCTACCTCTGGCCTTTTTTTACTGACCGCCCGCGGCGTCGAGAGAAAAAAAGGAAGAGGGTTATTACTTATTATACGTACGAAATACGTTTCAGTTTACGGAAAGTTGCTAAAATTAGCAGTCATGCTTTGAGATTGCTACTCGATTCACCCTAAGAAAAAGCCCATCCACTCCACCATCCTCGCCCCTACGGAATCCTGAGTCCGTGCCCTGGGTTGATGCCTATTGGGAATCGTATATGGTGTCCCTGTCCAGGTGTGATTTCGCGTAGTATAATCAATCTGGACAGAGAGATAGAGACAGATTAAACCTACATGCGTGAGTAAAATACGTCATAAAACATTCGACAGAGGTGAATTATGGAACACCGCTACGCGTTGATAGTTGGTATAGACAATTACAATGATACGGCCCATTTTATTCCTTTGCCATTTGCCCAGGCGGACGCCCGCGCACTCTATGAATTGCTGGTTGATCCCGAACGAGGGGGATGGAATCCGGAGGACGTGATCTTTCTCTCGGGTGATGTTGCGACACGCGATGAGATTGAAAGCCAGCTGCGCGAGATCTGCCTGGTTCGCGCACGGCCCGGTGACCTGGTACTATTTTATTTTGCCGGCAATGCTTTCCTGGATCCGGCAACACGGGACGGCTATTTAGCACTGAGGACGACCCGGATAGACCGGCCGGTTACGGGCCTGCACGTTCCTACATTTGTCGATCACTACCTCTATGATTCGAAGGCTAACAATATCCTGACGATACTGGATATTGCGCACGCGGGACCCAACTGGCGACAACAGAAAAATCAAGATGACATAGGATTGCTTTTTGGGCAGTCCCTGCTCGTTCTGCCACGAACGCATGGACGGGTCATCATTACTTCGCGGCGCACAGGCGAAGTCTCACAGAAAGAGATGGCGCGGGGACATGGCGTCTTCATGGCCCACCTGCTCGATGCCCTGGAGGGCGAGGCAGCCAATCCACGCACGGGGCGCATTACGCTCGGCACCCTGTATGACTACCTCGATGAAAAAATGGATTGGGATACAATCCAGTATCCAGGAAAATACGGTTTTGAGCGCGGTTCCATGGTTTTGATCGAATGGGCGGAATGGAAAACGGCGTCTGCTCCCCTGCCGGTGGGAAAAGGCCAACGCGTGATCGGGGTTGAAGTAACGCCGCTACATATCCTGGTGGGACACCAGGGACACGTCGATGACGTGGTCTTTTCGCCCGATGGTACGAACATCGCCTCGTGCGGTGAAGATATGACGGTGCGCATATGGTCTACCGATTCCGGAGCATTGCTGGCCACGCTCTATGGACACGAAGGCGCGGTAATGGGCGTGGATATATCTCCCGATGGGAACTACATAGCTTCCTGTTCCGAAGACAAGACGGTGCGCATATGGGATATCAGGACGCAACAGGCTACAAGAATACTCGAAGGGCACAGCAGCGCGGTCTGGACGGTAGCTTATTCTCTCGATAACCGTATGCTGGCCTCCTGCTCCAACGATGAGACGGTGCGCATATGGAATCCTTCGACAGGGGAGACGCTGCTGGCGCTGCAGGGTCATCACAACGTAGTCGTGGGCGTCGATTTTTCCTATGATAGTCACCTGCTGGCCTCGTGCTCATTCGATAAAAGCATCTGTTTGTGGGATGTGAGGGATGGGATCCTGCAACGCAAATTGCGCTACAGCGATATCGTCTACGGGGTCGCGTGGTCACCCGACGGGACACTGCTGGCCTCCTGTTCAGCCGATGGCACAATTTGTCTCTGGGACACAAGCAATGGGCAGATTGTGCATACGTTGACGGGACATGATGGCGCGGTGTGGACGGTTGATTTCTCCGCTGACGGACGGCTGCTGGTATCGGGGTCAGAGGATGGTTCGCTGCGCCTGTGGGATGTCCACCAGGGACGTGAGCTGCAGACCATTAATCATCGCATAGAGGTCTATGGCGTGGTATTTGGCGCAAATGGGCTGCTCGCCAACAGTGCGGAAGACGGCGCAGTGCGTGTCTGGCGCACAGAGGTGGTGGAGGGGTAATTCTGACATCTGGGAGAAAGTAATAAGCGACAGATTATTTTGCCTGTTTTTCCAACGCTGGAACGGGTTCGGCAAAGGGCCCGACTTGATAAAGTTCGTCGTTGAATTACAGGGTTTGCACGAAGCCAATGATGATCGCCTCTACTTCATTCAGGCGATCCTGGAAAAAGTGGTCGGCTCCCGGTACGGCTACCATGCTTTTGGGCGCGGGCACCTGTTCAAACCATTTCGCAGTCAATTCATAGGGGGCAATTTCATCTTCGGTACCGTGAATAATGAGTTTGGGTTTTTGGCATCCTTGAAGTGTCTCCCCTTCAAACATGCGAGCGGGTACGCTAAGGCCGATAATCGCTTGAACGCGGTCATCAACACAGGCGACACGCAGCCCGACATAGGCACCAAATGAGAAACCTGCCAGTATAACCGGTAAACCTGCATAGCGGCGGCTCAAGAACTCCAGCGCATAGCGTACATCGTCCATCTCACCGCGCCCCTCGTCGTATGTTCCCGTGCTATGACCTACGCCGCGAAAGTTGAAACGGAGCGTGGGGATATGTAGCGCCTGCAATGTTTGCGCTGCCTTGAAGACCACCTTGTTATGCATAGTGCCGCCACCCAGCGGGTGTGGATGGCAGACAAGCCCGGTAAATTTGGGAGTTTCTCCCTGCTCTTCGGGTTTGAGTATCCCCTCCAGGTAACCCTGTGGAGTTGGTATGTTGATGTGAAGTATCTGGCCTATGGTGTACTTGTCCTCTCTTCCCTGAAAATGAAAGGTTAGATGTGTGAGTTTGGCGACCGCCAGAGTCGCCACTATATATGTGACGTTAGTATATCATGAATCTTGCCATGAAGGTGTAAGGGTTGTGGCCATCTCTGCACTCTCGGGTAAAATGGCACTGCTTTCAGCCGATTAACCCTTGACAAGGGGCTACCTGTTCGATGATAATCGAAGATATATTTTTCCCCTATCATTTTCCACAACGGGTCAAGTGGAAGGATCTACTTTTCTATGGAAACCTATGGACGACACGAATATCCTGGACGCCTCTTCATTGTGGAAGGGGTGGATGGTTCAGGAAAAAGTACGCAAATTGCCTTACTGCGCCAGTGGCTTATCAGCGAAGGGTACACTGTCTTTTTTAGCGAATGGAATTCATCTCCCCTGGTCAAAAAGACGACGAGCCGTGGCAAGAAAAAGCAGTTGCTCACGCCGACAACGTTTAGCTTGATCCATGCCACAGATTTTGCTGACCGTACAGAGCACGATATCATCCCTCCACTCAAGGCAGGAGCCATTGTGCTGGCGGATCGCTACATCTATACAGCTTTTGCTCGCGATGTCGCCCGCAATGTTGATCGCCAGTGGGTACGAGAGCTCTATCAATTCGCGGTGAAACCGACGATGGCCTTCTATTACAGAGTGCCGTTGGAGGTGTCGCTGAGCCGTATTCTCACCGGGCGATCTGAACTGAAATATTACGAGGCTGGAATGGACCTGGGCCTCAGCAACGATCCGGCCGAGAGCTTCAAGCTTTTTCAGCAGCGTATCGTGAACGAGTACGAAGCAATGGTGGATGAGTTTGACCTGACGGTCATGGACGCTACGCTGCCCATACCAGAACAGCAGCGCAGGATGCGCACGCTCATACGGCCTTACCTGCAAAGCGTACGCCGCATACGCACGTCCGCACAGGATTCAGCCTGGGCTGGCCTGGCAAGAGAGATGCGTCCGTCACACGCTGACCTGCAAGGGAGGCATAGGGGATGAGCGGCGTCATTGGGATGTATCATAAAGGATGTTCAAAGTATCGAACACGAGTGGGGAAAAGAGGCGACTTATGACCAGGCTGGAATTTTATGGTATTGACGCTATCCACCTGAAAGAACGTGATGAAATATTGCCTGGTCGCTTGATCGTTATCGAAGGCACAGATGGCGTTGGCCGTTCCACGCAGTTGCACCTTTTGCGGCCCTGGTTGGAGAGCAGCGGCTATGCCGTGGTCGACACCGAGATGACGCGCTCGGAGTTGATAGGCGCGGGCCTTAAGCAAGCCAAAGAGGGACATACGCTTGGCCCCATAACCCTTAACCTGTTTTACGCTACCGACTTTGTCGATCGCTTCGAGAGCCTGATCCTACCTGCACTACGCGCGGGCTTTATCGTGCTCACCGATCGATATATTTATTCTCTTATGGCTCGCGCCATCGTACGCGGCGCTGACCCCCTCTGGATTCGCTCGATCTATGGGCTGGCGTTGATACCCGACGCCATTTTTTACCTGCGCATTAGCGTGGATGATCTCATACCGCGCGTACTGCAGCGAGGAGGCTTCGACCACTGGGAATCGGGTATGGACATGAAGATGGGGGGCGATCTCTTTGACAGCTTTGTCAATTACCAGACGCGGCTGCTTGAGCAGTTTGATGCTATGGCCGGGGAATACGGTTTTGAGGTGATTGACGCGGTCCAACCCGTTGAGCGAATCGTGGAACAACTCAAAGAACGCATGTTTCCGCTGCTGCCGCAGGGTTAATTATTTAAAGTGTGGGTAAGCAGTTCAAGGGTCCATGGCGCTGCCACGGACCCTTGAACTGCTTACCCACACTTTAATTGTCACTTAAACACCTCCTTGATTCGTGTCAAAAGGAAATATACGCGATGTATTAAAAAGCAATGTATGATTAAAGAAAGGAATATGATATGAACTCTCAAGCACCAATTCCTGTAGCACAACATACAATTTCGAAAACGTGCCCAGAGTGCGGAGGAGACCGAATGCTCTATAATGCTGGCCCTGCAATCGTTTCATATGCCCAAAATTCCAAGTTTGACCCAACCCGTCCATTCTGGACATGCATCTGTACGGCTTGCGGACATACGACTTTCTACCTTAGAGAGCCAGAAAAGCCACCCACAAAGAGGATGTCCCAACCATTAAGCAATGAGCCGTAGATAGAAGGGAACTTCATGGAGACACGCCTACTCGCTTATGAGCACGCGGTAACGGTTAGCGAGATTGCAGCATGGGCCAATAACCTCATTGGCAAAGAAGTACCTGGTGACCCTGGGTTCACCGTTGTACGAGTGATACAGTTTCAGACGATCAGCAATCAGGGCAATCAGGGCGGTCAAGGCGGCTATGATGCCATGATCCTGGTAGAAGTCACAGAAAAACATTCCGACACGCAGGTAGCCCTGAAGGAAGCTGATATTGAAGTGATTGAAGAGCTTACCTCATCGATCGATGAAACGACTCAAAATTAGTGCATTGCTCAATCACAGGAGCTCAAGGAATATCATCAGGTGATCTGGCCTTGTCGATTTGCTCTTGCGTGATGATGGCTCCTCTGAGGTTGGCCTGTCTGAGGAAGGCGCCGGTGAGATCTGCGCCGGTCAGGTTCGCTTCGCTCAGGTCTGCTTCAATCAAGACGGTATCAATGAGGACTGCATTGCTCAGGTCTGTATTGCTGAGATTGGCCAGAGTCAGGTCAGCGGCGCTGAGATCGGCACCACTTAAGTTGGCTTCCCTCAGGTTTGCCTTGCTCAAATCGGCTCCCACGAGGCTGGACCAGCTAAGGTCAGCTTTTATCAGTGTAGCTCCGCTCAACCTGGCGCCGCTCAGGTTGACTCTACTCAAATTGGCTCCGCTCAGATCCACAGCACCGAGATCGGTTTCGTTCAAGTCCGGCACTTCAGTTGGATTTTCCTGCCTCCATGCGTTCCAGGCTTTCACTCCTTGCCGCAGTAGATCTATATATTGCTGGTTTGCCATAGCTATTTCCTCCTGTATATCTTTTTACGCCATCTAATCCATTATAAAAAACGAAAGATGATTGTTCAAACTGAGCAATAGCCTGGATTCTCATGGTTGACCGGCACTATCCACATAGCGTATAGTGTGCATGAGCATAGCGACCCGTAGATAACCCGTTTCATCTCTGTCATATGAATCTTCGATGAACAAGGGGATGTTTTCCGGCATAACTCCCCATATCTAAGTATTCGTGTTCTGATAACCTGATCTGCACGAAACAGCTTAATCCAAAGGGAGCCTGTTTCATTTTAATTATGGAAAACGATGAAGAAGCCAGAGGGAAACCAGAATCAGGAGAGCACAGCGAGCAAACGCGCCGCCATGACCCTGAATACGTTCGGAACCAGGCCTATTACCAGGCGCTCCAAGACCATTATCAAGCTGTGAGGGATCACCATCACCAGCTGATGGATCATCATGAGCTCTTGCTGGAACATCATTATCTGGTGCAGGCCCTATATAAAGATGTGCTAAAATCCCATCGAGGAAGGTCAGAGCAAGAACAAGCCTGGCAAAGCTATCAAAGAGCGTTAAAGGAACATCACGAAATGGTCGAGGATCACCAACGGATGCTCGAGGTACACCGGCAGATGATTGCGGGTCGTCCTCATAGGCTAGAGCCATTCTAATCACTTACTTCTCTGCCTTTGTAGATTGCTAACCCATGTTCTATTCTAGCGCCTGCGCTTCTTCTACAACATAGCCTGCTTCGCGCAGGCGCTGGAGCAGTTGCTCGCACTGGGCCCGGTCCCGCGTTTCAAGGGTGAGCGTTTCTTCACGCTGCATAATGGGCAGCCGACTGGAGATACGCTGGTGGCGTACGTCGATGACGTTGATACGCATATCCGAGATGATTTCCAGCAAACGCATCAATTCTCCTGGACGATCCGTCAGGAGCGTATGTATGACGAAGTAGCGCCCGGCGGCTGCGAGGCCGTGCTCGATAAAGCGGCTCACGAGATTAATATCGATGTTGCCACCCGTCAATGGCACGAGCACTTTTTTGCCTTTTAGCTTGATTATTCCGCTTAACAGTGCAGCGACACCGGCGGCGCCCGCTCCCTCGACGAGCATCTTGTTGCGTTCCATGAGCAGCAGCACAGCGCTAATAATGTCTTCGTCCTTGACAAGAACGACTTCATCAACTAAACGCTGAATAATAGAGAACGTCAGCGTTCCCGGTTGCTTCACTGCGATACCATCGGCGATGGTGGTAATTGCGGGCAGCGCGCGCAGCTCACCGACATCGAGGGATCGGCGGCAGCTAGCGGCTCCCGCGGCCTGCACGCCGATGATAGTGATATCGGGACGCAGGGCGCGCGCGGCAATAGCAATACCGGCGATAAGCCCCCCACCACCGACAGGAACGACGATGGCATCCGCGTCGGGCAAGTCGCTCAACATTTCCAGGCCAAGTGTCCCCTGCCCGGCGACAACATCTGGATCATCAAAGGCGTGAATAAAAGTGGCTCCAGTCTCCAATTGTAAATCGAGACAGTGTTGATAGGCGTCATCGTAGGTAAAGCCGTGGAGCACCACATTGGCACCATATCCCTGCGTGGCTGTGACTTTGGCGAGCGGCGCAGTTTCTGGCATGACGATTGTGCAGGGGATATTGTAGTTGGCGGCGGCAATGGCAACGCCCTGTGCGTGGTTGCCCGCCGAGGCGGCGATCACTCCACGGCTATACTCCTGTTCAGGCAGGCGTGAGAGTTTATAGCTTGCGCCGCGTACCTTGAATGAGCCTGAGCGCTGCATATGCTCGGCCTTCAAGTAGATATGGGCGCCCGTGAGATCCTGCAAGGTGCGCGATGGCTCCAGGGGAGTGTGATGGAGGCGCGGTTTGAGCAGCTTATGAGCCTCCCAGATGTCCGCTATGGTCACAGCTTGATGAGCATCGGAGGCTTCTGTAAGTGTTTCGTTTTCGATTATACGCATGACGTGGTACGGTTCCTTTCGATCCCTCAATGGAACAGTCCACGGTCATTGTGGTTGCTTTTCGTTATGGGAAGATTATAACGTATGTGGCAAGTGGGTTCAAACATTGAAATACTTGACAGGGGCTTAAGAAATATATTATAGTGACGTTATAACATATTGCTATTTATATAGTCGTAACACTTCAGAAGGAGTGTTTGAGGTGAAAATTGAACAAGATATCCCTCTTGTTTTAGCGCTGGATGATGCCTCTGCCACACTGGAGGAGGTGGGGGGAAAAGGTGCTTCGCTGGCGCGCATGGCAGCGGCTGGCTTGCCTGTACCTCCTGGTTTTCACATCACTACGGCAGCCTATCGCCGCTTTGTGACGGAGAATGGGCTGCAAGAGCAGATTCTGGCGGCTGTCTCCGGTATCTCCGCTGTCACCGTCGATCGTCCTGCTGCGCTCGAAGAGGCATCAAGGCAGATAGGAAGGCTTTTCGAGAATGGTGTGATGCCGGATGCTATTGCCGGGGCCATTCGCCAGGCGTATGCTGAACTCGGCGGGGGTGAGCTGCCTGTCGCGGTGCGTTCCTCTGCCACCGCTGAAGACCTGCCTGAGATGTCGTTTGCCGGTCAGCAGGAGACGTACCTCAACATGCGCGGCGAAGCGATGGTGCTGGAGGCGGTCAAACGCTGCTGGGCTTCGCTCTGGACAGCGCGGGCGATTGACTACCGCGCGCGCCATGGCATCGCGCCACAGGATGTGAGCCTGGCGGTGGTTGTACAGCAACTGGTGACCGCCGAGGCGGCAGGCATCCTTTTCACTGCAAATCCACTGACAGGGGCACGCGACCAGGTAATGATCAACGCTGCCTGGGGGCTGGGTGAGGCGATTGTCGGAGGGCAGGTTACACCCGATACGGTCATAGTTGATAAGGCGAACGGGACAATTATTGAACAGAACATCAGTGAGAAGGACGTGATGACGGTAATGACCGGGCGTACCGGCGAAGGCACGCACGAGGAACCGGTGCCAGCAGATCAGCGCACTCGGGCGGTGCTTAGCCCAGCTCAAGCCGCTGAACTTGCCCGTATCGGTGTGCAGATCG
>VBHS01000360.1 GCA_005881295.1 Chloroflexota bacterium | reverse complement strand
ATCCCTTCCCGCAATATCCCTACCATCCCCATGGACCACGCCAGGAATTGGAAAGATGCCCGCGCCTCCGCCTGTTACCCATGAGCCCCAGACGTCGCCCAACACTGAAGAGTAAAAAAGGAATGGCCACTAGCAGAACCAGCAAAAACGACAGGAACAAAACAAGAATAATGACACCGATCGTCGCCAGCAGCACGCCAAGCACATGCATAAGCGGACCGATAAAGATCAAACCGAGCACCACCAGCCAGAACCACCTTGCGGGATTCCTCCTTCTCAACTGTGGTCGTGCAAATGGTGGAGCACCCCGCTGCTGATTACCTATCCAGTTCGGGCGATACTGGAATTCATACGCGTCACCATCAGGACTAAATTGCTGCTTTCGTCGCTGAGCCTGCGATGATTGAGCTAATTTACCACTGGTATCTATTTTTCCTCCCTGTTGGCTTGTATTCCCAGTAATCTCAGCAATCTCAGCATCCTCCACAGTTTTCCGGGCCATATATCCGTTCTGGTAATCGTTGAGTGAATCACTCTGCACCATTGGCACGTCATAGAGCGCAGTAGGCTCATCTTTTGGCGTATTGGGTCTGGACGACCAGTAATACGGCTCAGCCGGGGGTTCTATCCCCTCTTCTTCCAAAGGTTGCTGCTCTTCTGACTGCGACCTCGGGGCAAATTCTTGTTGATCCATCTCAGGAACTCCTTCCCCATCTCCATGGGTACACGTGGAACCATTACTTATATGTACGCAATCGCGATGCAAGAGTTGCACCCCCCCTTCACCAGGACAGCGCTAAGGATGTCCTCCCTGTCATAAGTACTATTCCGAAGCCTCAAACAACAGCCATGCGTTATAATAAAACAAAATCATGTATATAGGTAGTTCTCAACTCCTACCAAACGCCTGTGTGCGATCATCGCAAATACAAGAATAAAGAGGAAAGTAGAAACCGTTAAGCCTGAAAAAGGATAGCTTAATCCCATGGAAAGCAATATCAATAACCACTCCAATAACCATCAAAAAAACGAAATAATCACTGTATCCAACAGAGGAAACCAATTCCACACCAATGGACATGTACAAACCACCACTCCCCCTGCCCTCACTCCCATTATCCCAAAAACAACACATCAAATAGTAAGGCCCGCTCCTTCAACAGGCACCGAGATCAGGAATTCGGCAACACTGCGCAAAGTGAACCGCATGATCATACGCCGGCACCTGCATGAACGCTACAGCCGTTCATATGCCCCGCGCATATTAGCAATCTCCCTCATTCTTGTCATAGCACTGTTCGCTGTTCTATCAACCGGTGTCGGCGCTGCCTACGCCTTTTATCAGCAGCAACTCCCACTCCTGAATGGCATCGCGGACCACTCGCTCTTCCAGTCAACCCATATCTATGACCGCAACGGCCACCTGCTTTATGAACTCTACGATCACCAGAACGATCATGGTCGGCGCACATACGTCAATTATACCCAGATCTCACCGTTACTGATCAATGCCTCTATTGCCGCCGAAGATCATAACTTCTGGGTAAATAATGGTGTCGATCTCCAGGGCACGCTGCGTGCCGCAGTGACCAACCTGCAAAGTCAAACTGTCGTCGAAGGTGGTAGCACCATCACGCAGCAACTGGTGAAGAATCAACTCTTCCTTTCGCAGCCGCGCTCCCTGCAAATCAAAAGCGAAGAAGCAATTCTTGCCTATGGTCTCACAAAACAATACCCGAAGTGGAAGATCATGGAAATGTATCTGAATACCGTCTACTACGGGGATTTGAATTACGGCATCGAGGCAGCGGCGCAGGACTTCTTCAATATTCACCCTCAATGCAGCAGGCGTTTATGTAAGCCGGCAGCCTCCCAGTTGGATCTCGCCCAGTCCTCATTGCTGGCCGGACTCCCGCAGAGCCCTTCATATTACAACCCCGTCTACAATAAGTCCGTGGCCCTCGATCGCCAGCAGACCGTCCTGCAATCAATGGTCGCTCTCAAAATGATTACCGAAGAACAGGCCCGGCAAGCGGAAGCAGAAACGGCGAAGTTTCACTTCAAATCGTATGCCAGTACCCAGGGTATCCAGGCGCCTCATTTTGTCCGTTACGTCATTGACCAGGTACTGGTTCCCCTGATAGGAGCTCAAAACCTCTTAAACGGTGGCTATAATATTTACACTACCCTCGACCTGAATCTAGAGAAAAAGGTCGATCAGATCGCCTATGGTCACCTCTATAAGCCACTCTACGATCCATACCTGGGCGGCTATGGGCCCTTGAATATTCAAAATAATGTCAATAACGCCGCCGTAGTCGTCATGAATCCCTACAATGGTGAGATTCTGGCCATGGACGGCAGCGCCGACTACAACAATAGGGGCCCGCAGGTGCGCGGCCAATATAACTCCGCTATTGCCCTCCGTCAGCCGGGCTCATCTTTCAAGCCCGTCGAGTATGCCACAGCTTTTGAAATGGGCTGGTATCCTGCCATGATCATCCCTGACCACAAGACAACCTATCCCAGCCTGCTGAGTGGTAATCCCCCGACGTACTACACGCCGCAAAACTACGATCAGAAATTTCACACGGGATTTCCAATGACCGCGCGCAATGCGATCGCCAACTCGTTCAATATTCCCGCCATCGATACACTAGAATATGCCGGTATTCAGAACGTGCTCAATATGGCTGGCCGCCTGGGTTTGACCGAGATTGCGAACCTCCCTCCCAGCTCTTTTGGCCCATCAATGGCCCTTGGGACGTCGGAGGTTTCGCTGCTGCACCTCACGTCCGCCTATGCCACCTTTGCCAACCAGGGAGTACGCGTACCTCCCACCTCAATCTTAGAGATTACCGATAACCAGGGATATCCCCTCTATAGCTATAATTCTGCACACCCTCAGGGAGTGCGCGCTCTCCGCGCGGATATCGCTTTCCTGGTAAACAGTATTCTTTCTGACACGAAATCACGTTATCATGAGTTCGGCCCTGGTAATCCACTGGAGCTGGATCGTCCTGCTGCGGCCAAAACTGGCACCACCCAGAGTTTTCGTGATAACTGGACCATCGGCTACACCCCCTATGTCACCGTTGGCGTCTGGGCTGGCAATAGTGATAATACTACAATGAATAATATTATCGGTATTACCGGCGCCGGCCCCATCTGGCACGATGTAATGGAATACGTATCGAGCCTGTACAACTATCCTCCCGATGATTTCAACAAGCCGTCCGATGTCCATGCCAGCGCTGTATCGGCATACACAGGGTTAGCCCCTCACCCGGGTGAGCCAACAGTCACCGACTGGTTTATTGATGGCACCCAGCCCACCATTCAAGGAACATTCACAAACCCCTCTCCCTGCAATGGAGACAAATGTAAGCCCCCCCATTGCAAAAAACACTGTGACGTGCCACCAACAAACTGAACTGAGAGCACAAACACCTAGCTTCGTCTCGTAGGGGCGGGGTGGCACTTTCACAGGTAGCTATTATGTGACATCGCCTGGGAAGCGCCATCGTGCTCGCTTTTATGGGTAGAGATGTTATGATGTCACCTGGGAGGCGGCTTCGTACCCGTAGGGGCGGGGGCAGGGTTGTGTGGTGCGGGGACGCTTGCGTCGCCCCCGTTCCCGGCTCCCTTGTCTGCTTACCTCCTGCTAGGGCGACGCAAGCGTCCCCGCACCACATCCACACCGCTCCCGCCCCTACGAAACGAAATCGCTTCCCTGCTCGTATCAAACATACTTACAAATGATCTGAACAATATTGGCCGCAGGCGACAAGAAAGAAAGTAAAGACACACATGTTATGATAATTAAAAGACGGCATGATAACTACTAGAAGGTAAGAACTATGGAAAAGAAAACAGAACAAAATACCAATAGAGAAAACCAGGAACCACAAGAAAACACAACAGGGGCAGGCACGAAAACCTCAGAAGAAGAAGCTTCACAAACACCATCCACCATCGGTGGCGAGGCGGACGCCCAGAGCATGCCATACCGCCCACTCACGCGCATCGAGCGCCGCAACCTCTGGCTAAAAGAATACGGAGACCAGGATTTCGCATTGCAAATGTGGGTGCGCCTGGTCGAGCAGCAGGATCTCGACGTTGAAATGATGTTTCAAATGCAGGGCCTACTCGTATTCGGCGTAATGGTAAGCACCGCCCGCTACGCCCAGTTCTATATAGACCTGAACGAAGAACTCCACCGGGAACGAGATCCCGAAGTGGCGGACGCACTGCGTGATTACTATCACGCCCTCATACCCGCGTTCGACCAGCCCGAAATCGGCCCTGAAGGCCTGCCGGTCATCTATCGCTACATTCATATGCGTGACGTCACAATCATGAGCGCCGGGCACAAAGTCAAAGTTCCCTACTGGCGCGGCCAGGTCAACAAGGTCGATGCCTTCGTCATCGGCGCCACCCCCGGCGAATAGGAAAGAAAACTTCATGCCTTGACCTTTTCATTCTTCGGATCGAACAACGGCTCCTTCATCACCGTCGCTCGATACCTGACGCCAAATAGTTGCACCTCGACCAGCGTCCCTGCCGTGGCATACTCTACTGGAAGATACCCGTAAGCGATACTCTGGCGCACAGTATAGCCGTACCCACCGCTGGTCACACGACCCAGCACTTGATCACCATCCAGCAGCGGCTCACCACCCAGGGCAACAGCGCCGGGGTCATCGAGCGTCAAACAACAGAGCTTGCGTGACACACCCTCCGCCTTGAGGCGCTCCAGCGCCTCCTTCCCCATAAAATCGCCTTTTTTCAGCTTAACGGCAAAACCAAGTCCCGCTTCGTAGGGATTATATTCGGAATGAATGTCGGCGCTCCAGTAACGATAGCCCTTCTCCAGGCGCAGAGACTCAATCGCCCTGTAGCCTGCCGCTGCAATTCCCAGCTCCTGTCCAGCCTCCCACAGCGTATCCCAAAGCTTGAGGCCATACTCCATTGGAGCATAGATTTCCCAGCCCAGCTCGCCTACATAGGTGACGCGCAGCGCAAGTGCGGGAATATCGCCTATCGTCACCTGTTGCGCTGTCAGATAGGGGAACGCCTCATTCGAGAAATTATGCTCGCTGACCCTCTGCATCAGGTCACGCGCCCGTGGCCCCCACACACCGATACAACAGCGGCTGGAGGTAATATCATGAACGTACACCGAGCCATCGCCAGGCATCTGACTGCGAATCCAGGAGAGGTCATGCAGGCCGAAAGCAGTCCCCGTGATAATCTGGAAGCGATCACTGTCCAGCCGTGT
>VBHS01000359.1 GCA_005881295.1 Chloroflexota bacterium | reverse complement strand
TGGCGACGGAAGCGATGCGCGAAGCCCGTAATCGAGAGTCCGTTGTGGAAGACATACAACGCGAGACGGGGCTGCAGGTCAATATCATTGATGGGACGCAGGAGGCAGCCTATACCTATCATGGAGCCGTCTATGGATCAGATACACCGCCTGATACAGGCGTGTTGGATGTCGGTGGCGGCAGTTCGGAACTAGTCACAGCGCAGGAGAGATGTATTACATGGCTGATCTCTGTTCCAATAGGGTCTGGCTGGTTACACGACCAGTATCTTTCCTCGAATCCTCCATCACAGGACGAGATAGAAAAGGCAGAGGACTTTCTCCACACGTATATCTCCAGCTTGCATGTGCCGCAGCCTCCCCCTGCACTCGTCGTGACAGGCTCTAGTGCAAAGGCGCTACTCAAACTTGCGAAGCAGGCATTGAAACTGGACGAACAAGTGGACCGTTTGACACGCGAGGACTTGCTGGGGTGCCGCGGGTTGCTGCTCTCGCTGCCGGCAGAGGCTATTGCGCAACATTATGGACAATCGATTGAGCGAGCACGTGTGTTGCCTGGAGGTGTGTTGCTCATCCTGGCGATGATGGACTATTTGCAGTTGAATGATGTACGCGTCAGTGATCATGGAGTGCGTGAAGGCCTTTTACTGGCCTATTCTCGCTATGGTGAGCACTGGTTTGATCATCCAGAGGTCAAACCAGGTGATGAGAGGGTGGGACAAGTACCGCCTCTGCCAAAGGAGGCGCAGAAGGCCGAAACTCCTCAAGAGACATTTGTAGAGTCAGGACGAGGTGAACTGAAGAAGCGTGCGAAGAAATTCCTTGGTTGGCGTGAGAAGGTCCTCACGCATGAGGAGGTCGAGGACGTGCATAAAATGCGCGTGGCTTCACGCCGCCTTCGCGCTACGATGGATGCCTATGAGCCAGCATGTAAGGCAAAACCGTTCAAACAGGCGTATCGAGAAGTGAAAAAAGCCGCCGATCTATTGGGAATAGTCCGTGATACCGATGTCATGACTCAACACGTGGGGGATCTGCTTCAACAGGCTCCCAATGAGGAAACAGAGGGAATGCAATGGTTGATTGACCGATTGAGTGCCTATCGGAAGCAGCAGCAACAAGTGCTCGAAGACTATCTGCAAAACGCTGACGAAAAAAAGATCCAGGATAAGATCAAGTCATGTATTCCGAAGGGAGCATCTTCCAATGGCCAAAGCTAAACCGATTACAGGACTGGACGTCCAGGCACCAACCGGTAAGAATGCGCGTGTGATTGCCCGAACGAGGCTAGATGAAATGTATAACTGGAGCGACTCTGTTGATAGCCCTTACTCCGTGAGAGAGTTGCACAACCTGCGCATCGCTGCGAAGCGCCTTCGCTATACCCTTGAAATCTTTGAAGATTTCTTGCCGCAGGATTGCAAACCTGTAGTCAAGGAGTTAGAACAGATACAAGAAGAACTGGGACAGCTGCACGATAGCGATGTCTTGATAGCTTTACTGCGGCTGTGTTTAGGTAGCCAGGAGGGTCCCCTGGATCAACAGGCAGTCTCCTCAACAAAGAACAAACAGGGCAAAGCACAACCATTTCTACGACCGGAACTGGTAGCGGAATTACTCGATCCCTCAGCTGTTCCCACTGCCGAGCAGCGCTACGGTCTGGAGCAGTTGTTACGCAAGCAACAGCAAATCCGTGAGGAGCAATATCATGCCTTTCGCAAGCATTGGTATCGCCTCCAGGAGCAGGATTTTCGTCGCTCCATCCTTGCTGCCCTGGATAAAGAAGCGGTGGCAGCGTGACAACTGGAAAAAAGGGCATTGCTGGCGAAGAACAGCGGCACGGTGGACACCTGACCCAATTTCGCATTGGGTCAGGTCAGCCAGCACGTGACCTTTACGGACCAGTAATAGCACAACCGCTTTGCGTATTGTCCCATTCTTCCTGAACAATGTAAGGATCGCCATTCCAATTGACATCGGAACCGTCACTTGCCGTTGCTGCAAATGTGAAGTTGCATTTGTCCCCAATTTCCTGCCCACTGGAGTCGGTCCAGGCATTGAGGAGCGGATCGGTCGCCGCTTCCATTTGTTCGTGCGAAGCCACGTTGATCGTACTATCTGCATCGTCTTTATTGGGACTGGAAGGTGTATCACAGCCTTGAACGCCGCCTACATATGGCATAGCAGCATAAATAGTATTGGTGCCAAAGAAGCTGTGATATCCACAAAATGTTGTGAAACTGCACTCCGATCCGCTACAAATCGTCTCGTTTTGAGCAGTAAACACAAAGAAAACATGCGTATTAGCCGAAGTCCAGCCATTCGTTTTTTGCGCATTGGTCACTTCGTTCTGCACATCACTATCTTGCAGCGTGCTGGAGGGATAGGAAGACGTATCGACCCATGAGCCGGCAAGTGTCGCATTGCTTGGGGCTTTCCCAGTTGTATCAGTGTACTGGCTATTGTTTGCATACAACCCTGTACCTCCCACATCACGAAAATACCGCAGGATCAGGTTGTTGTAGTTAGAACTCACCGTGGAACCTGTCGGTTCCCAAAATATCGCATAGACTTGTGCAGTACCGACCATCACAGGACCACCATTATACGAAAGGTTTTCGCCCGCATTGGACACAACATAGGACGTCGGCCTGATGTAGTGTATTCTGCTTGCTGGTGCGCTATTACGAGTAGTCAAACCGTTGGCTGTCATGGCATGCGTTCCCAGTGGAATGAGCGTCACAGCCGCGAGTAGGATGGCACAGAGGGGAAATAGCAGGAACAGGGTACCTTTTTTCTTCAATAAATCGCCTCATTTTCTAGCCGGTGGTATGCCGGCGAACAATAAGAAACTATCAAAAAGAACGTAAGGTACCGGTATTTTGAGGAGTGTCTTTGACTTAATGATCAGGTGTAGGAGCCTTGCCGGGTTTTCCTCCATCATTCCCCTTCCCGTGCTCACCATTGTTGCCCGAATCACCATTGCCATTGCTATTGCTATTCTCATTTGAGCTTTTCATCGTAATCGTGGTCGTCTGGGCAGCAGTATCATCGGTGTTCAGGATGCCGATATTCCTGGGAAGCTGGTTGCCGCTCAAGCTTAGCATGAAAACATAGACGCCATTATGGAATGACCCTTGCGCCTCCATTACCTGACCATCCATCAGCAGTTGCGCACCCGGCTGTATGTTATCTCCAGAGATACTGATGATGATATGCCTGCTGGAGCGCACTGACAGGACGATCTCAACACTCAGCAGGCGGGGGACGATATCACCCAGGCGTCCCAATTCATCCGTCGTTACCAGGCGGTCGGGCACATCGAGTTGAGGCAAAAAGGTCCGCAACGTATGGCGCTCCTCGGCTTCGAAGCTGGAGAGCTCGTTTCTCAGCCGATTGCGTTCAGGCACGACAGAGAGTGCTGAGATGGCGCGGGTGGCGTCGTTCATCTGCTTATCGAGGTCGGCCAGCGCCTGGCGGTAGGCATCATCATGGGCTGGATTAGTGAGGCTAGCCAGCGTGTGAAGCCGCTCCCTGGCATATTGTAAATCTAATTCAGCCTGGGGTGTGGGCGAATTCGAGAGCGAGACCTGCACGTGTTGCTCCCAGCGTTTCAATACATAGAACGGATTAGCAGGATTCGTGATACTGGCGGCTACGACCAGCATACTGGTACCCAGCAACAGCACGAGCAGGCAAAAGCCGAGCGCAATGGCGGGAGCAGGGTTCATGTGCCACATGCGCGGGAAAAAGCATCGATGCGCGGGTTGCTTCCTGCTCAGTGCTGCATGCTGTATCAGCATACGTCGCTCCAGCTGCGAGGCAAAGTCAGGATCCGCTTGCAAATGAGAGGTCGATTGTAAACGCCTGGCAAGTGTCACCAGTTCATCTATCTCCGGGTCGCGATCAGGCGCGTGGAGCCAGCCCTGCGCTTCTCCTTCTTTCCAGGAGCGCCTATCTCTTCGCTCGAGCCGATCGTTGAGGCGTTCAGATAGTGGTTTCATGGTTTCCCTCCGCGTTGTCGCGCCTGAACACGGGTTGCT
>VBHS01000358.1 GCA_005881295.1 Chloroflexota bacterium | reverse complement strand
GCAGATACTCTCCCTCCTTGGCTTACCCTACACAGTATGCGTCTCGCCCGTCGATGAAGAAGCGATGCAAGAACGCTATCAGGGACCGGTCGAAGGGCTGGCACAATGGCTTGCCGAACATAAGGCGTTAGAGGCGCTGACCCTGGCGGAAGCAGCTGGTCACCTGGTGATTACAGCTGATACAACCGTGCTACTCGATGGAAAAGTGCTTGGCAAACCGCGCGATAGGGACCATGCCCGCGAGCTGTTGCTTTCGCTACGGAATCGCTGGCATCACGTCGTGACAGGCGTTGCGGTGAGCAGATTGAGCAATGGGAAGCCGGAGATTTACAGCGCAAGTTGTACCACGCCAGTGCTGATGCGTCCGTATAGCGAAGAAGAGATAGCGGCATATATCGCCACGGGGGACCCGCTGGACAAGGCAGGAGCGTATGGTATACAGCACCCGGATTTTCAACCAACGGAGCGCATCAATGGCTGCTACCTCAATGTTGTAGGCTTGCCGCTGTGCACGCTGGTGGATTTACTGGCCCGGTTTGATGTCCAGCCAGCGGAAGAAGGGCGCAAAGGGGCCGGTTGTCGTTGGTCTGCACGGTGCGAGGTATACGACAGGGAAGGAATAGCAGCACTATGAGCCTGGTGGAAATCATTCTTATGTTGTTGATCGCGGTGTGCGCGATCGCTCTCGGCCTGACGCTGCGTCATTTCCTGGTCAGCCGTCTCAAGAATACTGTCCTTGACAACTGGGTTGTGCAGACACTGGGCGCCATCATCTTCGTAATTCCACTGATTGTGGGCGTATTTACGTACTTTTTTGTCCTACAAAGTGCTCTATTTTTTGAATTTATGCTCTTTTTATATACCCCGAGCTATTTAAATGGTCCGTTGCCAAATATCGTGCACTATGCCTGGTTATTGTTCTGGACAGCGTTCGCGCTTTTCGTGGGGGTAGCGGTAGGGCGCACTGTAATGAAGCTCACTATCCGTAGTTTGAATAACAATCGCCTCGATATCAACCTGCGCGTCTTAATTGGGCGCATCTTCTTCATTGGTATTATGATTATCGATGCGTTCTGGGTATTCGCTATATGGGGGGTGGCAATAGCTTTTCCTGTCACAGTCTTCGGCGCATTGACTGTGACGTTTACGATCGCGTTCCAGGACATTTTAAAGGACCTGGTGGCGGGTTTCTATATTTTGATGGAGCGTCCCTTCCATATTGGCGATTCGATCACCATTAGCAATGCCGCCTATGCTCCTCTACACACCGGCGTGGTTGAAAGCATCGAGCTGCGCGCAACCAAGTTGCGTATCTCCAGCGGTGAGCAGGTGATCGTGCCCAACACACTTGTTTTTGGGGGCATCGTCATCAATAATTCCTATTACGCAGAGAGGCGCTCCACGATCAACGTGAGCTTGCCAATCGAAGCATTTGATAAGCAAGAGACGCTCGACCAGATTCTCAAGACGCTTAAAGAGACTGACACTGTCGCGGAGGTGCCAGCGCCAATCGTCGTAGTGAGCAACTATACAGCTGAGCATGTTGTATTGCTCGTCCATTTCTGGATAAGGAAAGGAAAGTTTGCCAGCATTTCCGACGTAATGTATACTCTCCGTAAAGCTCTTCCCAAAGCAGACCTGTCTTATGTCGATTCAACAGTTGAAATAGCATAAGTCAACAGTACTAGCTCGTTCCCTACAGGAGAAAGATTTCGTTGCAACATTATAATAGATCACAGCGAGACGTACAGCGGTTTGGCCTGTTAGGGGGCACGTTTGACCCGATTCACTACGGTCACCTGGTTATAGCCCAAGAGGTGCGGACGGCACTTGACCTGACTAAAATGGTGTTCGTGCCTGCTGGATATCCACCGCACAAGCCGGAGAAAACAATTTCGGAGACGCGGCATCGACTCGCTATGGTTGAGCTGGCAATAGCTTCGAACCCGCACTTTAGCATCTCTACCGTCGATGTCGAGCGACCGGGGCCATCGTATACAGTGGAAACGCTCAGGTTATTACGCGAAAAGTGGGGAGAAGAGACGGAGATCTACTTCGTGATCGGCTGGGACAGTCTGGAAGAGTTACCTACATGGTATAATCCAGTAGGGATACTGGAACAGGTCACCCATCTTGTCGCTGTCCAACGTCCAGGATATATAGAAGTACGCGGGTATCGTGATCAGCTAGAGGAACGATTGCCGGGACTCAAGCGGCGCCTGCTGACGATGCCGGCGCCACAACTGGAGATATCAGCGACGGACTTGCGTCAACGGGTGGCGGAAGGTAGACCAATTAAATACCAAACAGCGGAAGCGGTTGAGCAATATATTATCGAACATCGACTTTATGGACAGGGAGAGAAGGCAACACAACGACATGACACCCATGCATCTTGAGATAGGAGATCGATTGCGCCTGCGCAAGCCGCACCCATGTGGAAACTATGATTGGGTCGTCGTGAGGCTGGGGGCCGACATCGGCTTAAGCTGCGAGAAGTGCGGGCGTCGTGTATTATTACCGCGCTCAGAGGTTGAGCGACGCACGAAGCAGGTGCTGCCGCGTGCGACAAAAGCTGAAATAGACGATGAGTTCGACAGGGACTAGAAGGCTAATTTCGGTCGCGCCAAGGAGTTTTACATGGCTGTAATCGCTCCACATGACGGGTATCTCACGTTATTGAGAAAGAGAAGTTTTCTGTACCTGTGGCTGGCACAGTTAATCTCCATGACCTGTTTTTTTGCCTCAAACTATGCCGTGCTCGTATTGATCGAGGAGGTAACCGGTTCGACTATCCTCGTCGGTCTCGCCATTATCTGTTTCAGTCTTCCCGCCTTGATCCTGGGCGCGCCCGCCGGTGTCTTTGTTGATCGCGTGAATAAACGCCGTGTTCTGTTGGCCAGTAATTTCTTGCGAGCCATCGCCACCCTCATCTTCGTTATTTCGCTGCTGGTTGACCGCCACCAGCTGATCCCTATTTACCTGCTGACCCTGCTGATCTCGGGCATAGGTCAATTCTTCACACCCGCAGAGGGAGCAACTATTCCAATGCTGGTGAGTGAAGAGGAATTGGTACCGGCACTATCACTCTTTAATATCACGTTTATGCTCGCACAGGCGATAGGCTTTATCCTGCTGGCGCCACTTATCCTGAGTCTCCTGCCCACGTACACTATAGCTTCGGTGGTGATCCACCCGGTTGAAAGCCTCTACCTGATCATCGCGGTGCTCTACGCCGTCTGCACCGGTCTGATAGCATTGATTCCGACCAGAGATTTTATCCAGGTAGCACGTGGCTCCCAAAACCGCAGAAATACGCAGAACCTTGAGATCGTGAGCAATATGTGGACAGAGATGTACCAGGGCTGGGTCTTTGTGCGACGCAATAAAAAACTCTTCCTGGCGGTCGTGCAGCTCTCCTTCGCGGGGACACTCCTGCTGGTGATTGGTGAACTTGCCTCCCCGATTGTGACGAAATTGCTATTGCTCGAGGCGAACAAGATGGCGCTTGTCTTTGCTCCGGCAGGGATTGGCCTGGTAGGTGGTTCAGTGTTGATGCCGCGTATTCTACCACGCCTGGGCAAATCGCGAGCTGTTTTTACCGGCGCGGTGGCACTCGCAGCGGCAACAGTGCTGCTCCCTCTTATAACGCTAGCGGCAAAAGCGATAGCGCCGAATAGTTGGAATACGAACCCCATCTTACTGATCTGCGTCGCGCTCGTGATGCTCATTGCAGGGGTGGCGCTGGCCTTTATCAATATTCCAGCACAAACGTCCATGCAGGAACAAACGCCAGAGTGGATCAAAGGACGCGTCTTTGCCTTACAGCTTGTGCTGTATAATGCTGCTGCCATCCCGATCATCCTGTTTATAGGTGGTATCGCGGACCTCTTCGGGGTCGATCGCGTGTTGTATCTACTGTCAATTAGCGTACTGGGTTTCGGCTTCTGGGGCCTGTACTACGAACGAAAACACGCGATAAAGTCGCTCCCTGAACCACTCGATGGAAAGAAAGAGGGAGAAAAAGTGGCTGAGGAAGATACACTTTCGTCAAAACTGTAGGACCGATTTGAAATAACACAAGGAAGGTTATGGACCCATCGCAGGCAGCACAAATTAAACCGTATGCTCCATGGTTGATCATCGCCGGAGTCTTTGTCCTTTTCATCCTGCTGCGGGTAACGCGCCGGGAACTGCGCGCGCGGGTTGATGAGATCGGGTATCGACTCATTGGAAGCAGGGGATTGTTTATCTGGTTCTGGATGAACGCGCCAGGGGTTATAGTGCACGAGCTGAGTCACGCTCTGGCGGTACTGCTGTTCTGGCCGTGGGGATTTCGTCTCACCAACGTCACGCTTTTCCGTATTAGACAGGTGCAACCGCGGGGACGGGATAGCCGCTCGATGAGAAGTGGCGGAAGACAGCCGCTCCAACTGGGTGAGGTGCAGTATTCACGAGCTGAAGGCCGCATAATGACCTACGTAGCAGAGCTGCTTGCGCGGGCGGTGAGAAGGTAAAGACAAAAAGGAGATCTTGCTCATGGATGCCTTTGAGCTTGGACCGCTGGTTGATGAGTGTGAAAAGAGAGATGATCACTATCTCGAATTCATCCGCAAGCCCAGCATGAGTGTGGGGCTGTATATGTTAGCGGCAGGAGCAGTCGATGGGCAGTCACCGCACAGCGAGGATGAAATTTATTATGTGATCAGCGGTCGCGGTTTTATTCGCGTGGGCGATGAGAATCAAGCCGTACAAGCCGGTTCGGTAGTGTTTGTCGGAGCACAAGTCGAACATCGCTTTCACAACATTACTGAAGATATGACGATTCTTGTGGCTTTCGCGCCGGCAGAATATACAAACGCACCATCCAGGGAAAGGTAAGATCACCAATCGAACTTATCGATGAGAAACGTGCGGCTGTAGTGCAGGAGTATCGGGCTGCCGTGAGGACAGACCGCGGGGGCAGTGACAGCGGATAGCGATGTCAGGAGCGTTCGCTGCTCATCTATGCTGAGAACGCGTCCCCGGCGCAGTGCTGAACGGCAGGCCAGGCCAATCAGTAAATGATCCTCCCAGTCGGTACTATCTTCGGAGGCAATTTCGGCCAGTTCGGACAGGTGGCTCGCCAGTTGTTCCTGCCCAACACCGCTGGGAACAGAGCGGATGAGGAAACTGCGTCCACCAAAACGCTCGCACTCCAGGCCAAGGTCGCGCAGGACCGGCAAACGCTGCTCAAGGAGCTCCGCCTGCGCGCGCTTCAATTCAACGACAACAGGTTCCAGCAACAGGTGCGAGTCGGTCCATTCATCTTCCGCATCAACCCGTACCCCGACGTGTTTGCTGCGCAGGTATTCGTAAATGACGCGTTCATGTGCCCGGTGCTGATCTATGAGATACAGGCTGCCATCGGGCGCTTCGGCGAGGATGACCGCCTGCTGAAGCTGCGCAAGAGGCTGCAGAGTCGCCAATATTTCAGCTGCGGCAGGAGGAGCAACCTCAGCTTTATAGCCTTCGGCCGACTCAGCGACATGCAATCCGCGGCGACGAGGACCTGGTAGGCGGCGCTGGTAAACAAGTTCGGGGCCAGGGAACGACGGCGAGGAAGGTAGAGCCGGGCTGCGTTCTAGCACCGAGCGGACCGCCTGCGTCAGGACAGTGACTATTTCGGACTCGTGCAGGAGCTTTACCTCGGTTTTGGCGGGATGGATATTTACATCGAGATCGCCAGGCGGAAGCTCAAGGTAAAAGACGAGCAGGGGGTGTTTACCCTTTGGCAACAGGCCGCGATAACCAGACTCAAGCGCATCTTGCAACGGGCGGTTATGCACCCAGCGGCCATTTATAAAGAGCATAATGTGCTGGCGGCTGCTCTGTGCCAGGGCCCTGTTACCGACGTAGCCATGGAGTGTGTAGTGTTCAGCAGTGGCTGAGACAGGATGCAACATTTCCGCCAGGGGAAGTTGATAGAGTTCGGCCAGTGTTGCGGCAAGGTCACCTGTGCCGCCAGTTTGCAGCGCAACGGTCTCCTCAATTGTCAAGTTAAAGCGGACAGCCGGAAAGCCCACTGCATAGCGGCGCATGAGTTGCAGGATATGGCCGGTCTCGGTACGGGCGCCGCGCATAAACTTGAGACGGGCAGGCACATTGTAGAAGAGGTCACGCACAGTAACTGTCGTACCATGCAGGCGCGCGCGCTGCCCACGCTGCGTCACCTCGCCACCACGCATTGTAATTAGCGCGGCAGCCGATTCCTCGACGAGATTTTCGGATTCGATAGGGCGGCTCACCAGCGTCAATTCTGAAACCGCGGCAATACTCGCCAGAGCTTCTCCACGGAATCCAAGGGTATGTAAACGGCCCAGGTCTTCAAGGGCGGTAATCTTACTGGTAGTATGACGCGCGCAAGCACGCTCTAACTCATCTTCTGGAATACCATAACCATCATCGGTGACGCGCACAAGGCGCAGACCGCCGCCGCGAATATCTACACGTATCTCATGCGAACCGGCATCAAGAGCATTCTCCACCAGCTCCTTGACGACTGATACGGGCCGCTCGATGACTTCACCAGCGGCGATACGCTCAGCGATGTCCTGGGATAAGACATGAATGGGGGTTCGTGTAAGCACTTTTTGCATCAGTTTTTGTTTCTATTCTTCTGTATCACAAACAACAGGTTGAGCGCGTCAAGCGGTGTAATCGCACACAGATCAATGGAGTCGAGGTCCGACTCCCGCCCATTGCTCTGTTCCAGGGCATGGGCTACGAAGCGAGCTTCTTCACTCTGCCATGCATAGCGTGATTTGGAGGTAGCCACGACTTGCGCGCTGTAGGGAGCATTGTAGGCGGCTTCTAGATTGTGTTGCACATTTTCCCCTGCTTTATACTGACCATTGCCATCGGCAACCATTTTTCCTTCGTCATTACGTGGAGTTAGCGCGTACTGCAAAGCTTCTTCTGTATGCCCATTTTGCGCGAAGACAAGCTGAGTTCCCGCGTGATCTTTGCCCGATTCGAGATACTGCAACACCTCTTCCGCACGGCGCACGATACCTGGCGGCATGCCTGCCAATTTAGCCACATGCACGCCGTAGCTGCGTCCAATGCAGCCGGGCGCCACGCGATGCAAAAAGACGATTTCACCCTGCTTATCGTCGCTGATCTGCATTGTATACACCTTTAAGTGGGGCAGTTCAGTGGCCATCGAGGCCAGTTCGTGGTAGTGGGTAGCGAAGAGCGTACGCGCTTCTGTGACGTTATGCAGGTGTTCGACGACGGCACGCGCAATGGCGAGGCCATCATAGGTACTGGTGCCTCTACCAATCTCATCCAGGATAATCAAACTGTGCCTGGTAGCATGGTGGATGATGGTAGCGGTCTCTTCCATTTCCACCATGAAGGTGCTTTTCCCCGAGGCGATATCATCCTCGGCACCTACGCGCGTAAAAATGC
>VBHS01000357.1 GCA_005881295.1 Chloroflexota bacterium | reverse complement strand
AACTCCTCCTGACCTATCAGCAGCAAATCAGTCAGGGACAAACAACTGTCACCCTCCAGAACTTTTTTGAGGGAGACAGCGAGCTGGATGCGCCCGCCATCACCTTCTCCATTGACCCTCGTTTTGACGCCGTAGGTAACGCCAATCGCCTCTTTAACAAATATCACAAATTGCGTCGTGCCGCGGCACTTCTCCCCGCCCAGATCGAGCAGAATGCAACAGAATTAGCAACGATAGAACAGCTCTTGGCCGACCTCATGCTGGCTGATACACCTGCAGAAGTGGCCCTGGTCAAAGCTGAAGTCCAATCAGCGGGCTATATGCGCGGCGGTGGAGCACTTTCGTCAAAGGAGAAGAAGCTCCAGAAAACTCCGAAGAAAGGCAAAGGTGGAAAACCTCTCAAAGGGAAACCTGTGCCTCCGGGTGGCGGTGTACCTCTGCATCTGCGGAGCCGTGACGGCTTTACCATACTGGTTGGCAAGAACAGTCGGCAAAACGAAGAAGTGACCTTTCACCAGGCCACCGCCAACGATATCTGGCTCCATGCTCGTGGTGTACCAGGTGCCCACGTCATCATTAAAGCTGCCGGTCGCGATATCCCAGCCAGTACCATTGAACAGGCCGCCGGCATTGCCGCATACTATAGCCAGTCACGCGGTTCTACGACCACACCTGTTGATTATACTCTCCAGCGCCACGTCCGTCACATGAAAGGCGGCGGCCCCGGTATGGTGATCTATGAAAGAGAGCGAACTGTAAATGTCGCACCAGAGAATCCGCAACAATAAGCACATCGCCTATCGTTCTCTTGACGAGCCAATCCCCATTTCTTCACGATATTTCGTGACCGTCCGTCTCGCCATCGGAATTCCTCGGGCTTGTATCAGTTGTGCCAGTTCCTCGTCACTCAGTCGTCTTTTGGGCTCCTCGGACGAAATGAGTTCGCGCAGCATATCTTTCACGCCCAGTGAACCGTCGAAAAAATCAGCAAAAGGTATCAGGCGACCATTGGGTAGCAGCACATATTTATTCGCAGTCGCTCGGCTGACAGTCCCCTCATCGAGATTCAGCCGAGAGGCAATTTCTGCACGTGTGAGGGGGCGGAGAAAGCGCACCCCCTGCTCTAAAAAATCTCGTTGATAGTCGATAACCAGTTCAGTCACCCGCTTAAGGGTTCGCCAGCGTCGTTGAACGCAATCGATAAAAAATTTGCCGCGATCATTGTACTGGTGCAGGTAGAGCTGCATTTCTCTATGTGTGACCCCGCTCGATTGCATCTGTACAACCGCCTCACTACTGATACGAAGGCGATAGCGCTTCTCTTCGATAAGCTCCACTTCAAATCCAGCTGCACCCCTGCGGATAATTACATCGGGTCGCATATACGTCGCATCATTACCTGCGCAACTGTTCTGGGTTTCTCCTTTATATGCGTGTGCCGGAAAGGGATAGAGCATAGTACGGATATAGTGGCTTGCCAGCCGCACTTCCTGTTCTGGCACCCCCAGCTCTCGTGCAATTTCATGAAACTGGTTCCGCCCAAGTTTGTTTAAAAAGCGATCAATCAAAACATACGCCAGAGGATGCGAGGTTTCCTGCTCACTCAGGGCCTGTAACTGGATCAGCAAACATTCACGCACGCTGCGTGCCCCAATTCCTACTGGTTCCAACGTGTGCAACTGGCTCAACACATATTCAACCCGCTCAACCGGTACATGCAGGTGTTCTGCAATTTCGTCGACACTTATCTCCAGGTAACCTCCTTCATTCAGATTTCCCACCAGTTGCTCAGCAATCGGCTCCTCACCGGGGGAAACCAGCATCTCTAACTGTCGTAGCAATATCTCAGCCAATGTTTCCCCTTTGGCAATACTCACCAGCGGGTCGAATTCCTCATCGAGGTCAACTTCTGCGAAACCATAGTTATCTACATCAAATAACCGCTCAGCATTACTCCACGCAACTTCAGTAGTGCTATCGAAAGTGCTTGGAATCTCCCTCATCCCCTGTACAGGTTGTGCATAGCGTCCACAATTGGTGCAGGTTTGACCATGCACATACATCCGGGCTCCACAAAAGAGGCAGATGAGTTGTTCATCTACGTCGAACGTGGGATTCTCCATTTGCTCCTGGTCGATAGCCTGCTCCAGCTCTTCAGCAGTGAGATGCAGGATAGCGCTCGAAGTAATCAGCTTCGCGCTGGCACGTAGAACATGTTCTGGTCGTGGCAATGGTTCTAGCTGCATGAAGCCCTATCTCTCCTGTGCTTCAAGTGTAATCTGTTGTATCCTCATATCCAACCCCGGCTCTGCAGCGCAGCGTGGGCAGCCTCCTGCTCTGCTGTCTGTTTATTGCGGCCATGTCCCTTACCGGCGATCTCTTCTCCCAACATCACGACTACCGTAAATTCTCGATTATGAGATGGCCCCTCCTGGCTTACCAGGCGGTAATAGGGCGTGATCCCTTCGTGCGCCTGCGCCAGTTCCTGGAAGAGAGATTTATTATCCTTGAACAACCGTTTCTTCACGATATTGCGCGCGATTGGCTCGATACGATGGATTAAGAATGATTGTACTGCCGTGATGCCCTGGTCAAGGTAGATCGCGCCCAGCAACGCCTCAAATGCTGAGGCAAGCACGCGTTTACCTCCGCCGCTGCTCTGCTCACCTTTGCCCATCAGCAAAAAATTGCCCAGGTGGATCTCACGTGCGAAATCTGCCAGGGTCTCCGTCTTTACCAGGACAGCGCGCACATCGGTCAACTCACCTTCAGTCAAATCGGGAAAGGAGCGATAGAGAAAATCTGTGCTGACGAATGCCAGTATAGAATCACCTAGAAATTCCAGTCGTTCGTTAGAGCTTCGCCCTTCACCTGGGGTCTCATAGATGTAGGATCGATGGGTAAGGGCCAGTTGTAACAATGACGGGTCTTGAAAATGAATTCCTAGCTCTTCCTCCAGCGTTTCAGCCACTAATGCACCTCCAACAACACGTCTGTTTCATCTTGCACCCGTTGAGTAACCTCGCCAATGCGCCAGAACATTACGTCTGGAGCCAATGCCGCGAGTTCCGGCCACAATGACGGTTCAATTGATGCGAAAAGCCCTCCTGACGTTTGCGGGTCCCACAGAATTTCGCGATCAACTTCATTCAGTCGTTCATCGATGCGCACGTGTGGCATCAGATAGCTCGCGTTTCGCCCTGCGCCGCCGGTGACATGCCCCGTCTCCGTGTACCGCCGCACGTTGGGCAACAAAGGCAGCGCGTTATACTCGATACGCATTCCGCACAAGCTCTGTGAAGCCATCTCCCAGGCATGACCTAACAGACCAAAGCCTGTAATATCAGTGACAGCGTGGACTCCAGGACGCTGTAATGCCTCGCTTGCCTTGCGATTCAATTGCATCATCGATGCAACTGCGGCTGCAAGATCGCTCTCATCTACCTGTTCACGCTTATGAGCAGTGGTGATCAAACCAGTCCCCAATGGCTTCCCTAGAATGAGCATATCACCTGGCTGCGCTCCACCTTTGGTCAGTATACGTTCAGGATGCACCATCCCCGTCACAGCAAGCCCGTACTTCGGCTCCCTATCGGTCACTGTATGCCCACCCGCAATTACGGCGCCAGCTTCTGCCGCGATATCTGCACCGCCTCGTAAAATCTCACTGAGAATGGCAATATCCAGGTTATCCGGCCAGGCCACCAGGTTTATCGCCATCAGCACCTGCCCGCCCATCGCGTAAACATCACTTAAAGCATTTGCCGCTGCAACTGCTCCAAATACATATGGATCATCGACCACGGGTGGAAAGAAATCCGCCGTGCTGATGATTGCTTGCTGGTCGTTTACACGGTATACAGCCGCGTCATCGGCTGTGTGTAATCCCACCAGTAGCTCAGGTGGAGCTTCATGCTTAGTCAATTGGCGCAGGACCTGCGCCAGAGCCTCCGGCCCCATTTTTGACGCTCAGCCAGCGCAGCTGGCAAACGACGTAAGACGAATCTTTCGACCTGTTGACATTCTTGATCCTTCGTTGAGAAAGTAATGTTTACTTCAGTTGCCATTGTAGCGCCTTTTCGTCAAGGCCGTCAATGCAAATAAGATGTGCTGTCTACCGAAATTCAGTGGTTGCTATCATCTAGTTCAGCAAAGTCATAACATGATAAATACTTCATGAAACGCCCTTGCGGTAAAACTGGGAATACATAAAGCCTAACTTGTGTTAAACCTGTATATATGCTACCCTAACCCAGTGGGTTTGAGGAAGACAGGCAATCGCGAGCTGCAAAGCTCGAGGAAAGTCCGAACTCCAGAGAGCAGGATGCTGGCTAACGGCCAGTGAGGGTGACCTCAAGGAAAGTGCCACAGAAACATACCGCCCGGTAACATCATTACGCCATAACTTGTTGCCGGGTAAGGGCGAAATGGTGAGGTAAGAGCTCACCAGCAGTCAGGTGACTGACTGGCTGGGTAAACCCCATCCGGAGCAAGACCGAACAGGAGGAATAGCAGGTCCCTT
>VBHS01000356.1 GCA_005881295.1 Chloroflexota bacterium | reverse complement strand
ACCTGGCTCATATCGGTTATCCCATCGCAGAAGTGTGGGAGAGCGGCGAGGCTGTCATCTCTAAAGCGCCAGGTACTGGTGGGCGCGTCAATTTTGATACCTTACGCGAGCAATTGTTATACGAGGTGCATGATCCTCGCCACTATATGACCCCGGATGTCGATGTAAATATGACCACCTTGCGCATGGAAGAGATTGGCCCCGATCAAGTTCGCGTGACTGGCGCGACAGGGCGACCAGCCCCCGACACGCTGAAGATCGTGGCGGGTTATGAAGACGGCGTGATGGGGCAAGCGATGCTTGGATATGCATGGCCGGACGCGCTTGCGAAGGCGCGGACTGCCGCGGAGATTATCCAGCAGCAAATGCAAGAGATCGGCCTCAAGGCGGAGGAGACGGTGGTAGAGTACCTGGGTTACAACTCTATCCACGGCCCACTGGCCGACCCTGGCCATGCCCATGATTTGAACGAAGTCTATCTACGCATTGCCGTGCGCTGCGCTGACAAACGAGAGGCGGCGAAGCTGGGGCGCTTGTTCCCGCCGCTGGCGCTCAGCGGCCCTCCCTTCATCGGCGGCGCTGGCGGTATGATGGAGCCGCGCGGGCTGCTCGGTATCTGGCCCACGCTGGCGCCGCGTGCTATAATCGAGGAATATATCAGGGTCAGTGTGGAGGAAGCGTGATGAAAAAGCAACTGGTTCATCTCGCACATGCTCGTTCGGGCGACAAGGGCGACAAGGCCGACCTGAGCCTCTTTGCTCCTGACCGGCAGACATACGATCTCCTGGCGAGAGAGGTGACCGCCGAGCGAGTGAAACAGCATTTCCAGGGGATTGTCGCAGGAAAAGTTGAGCGATTTGAGGTCCCCAATGTTCTCGCTCTCAAATTTGTGCTGCACGGGGCGCTGGATGGAGGCGCCTCGCGATCACTAAGAAGTGATGCTCTGGGGAAGTCGTTATCGTCCGCGCTGTTAAGGATGGAGATAGAGGTTTGATCGTAAGCCTCCTGGCCTTCCAGGCAGGTGCTTCACGGCTTCAGAGCCGGTCCCCAGGAGACCACGCTGTTTGGCGTAATAGCGATTACCGCATATTTTTCCAGCGCCATTACCCTGTATTGGAAGTAGCGTTCACGTAGGAGCTCTAAGGCCCGCGTATGGAGCGTATTTTCAGGTTCAAGCATTTCCGCCCGGCCCTGCACGAGGACATAACCCAGGCGTGACCAATCATCGTCGTACTGGTCAATTACCAGGGCGACTTCGGGGCGCGCTGCAATATTGCGTACGCGGCGCAACTTGCTTTCCGCGACGCGCTTGGGCTTTTCGTCGAGGGGAGTGTAGAAGCGTGATCCATCAAAGGCGTAGCAGACGGGGATAACGTGGGGATTTCCCTCTGCGTCAGCGGTGGCGAGCCGGGCGACACGTTGTGCGGCCACAAACGTGGTCTCGGCCTCTGTTAAAGTCGTACGTTTCACCATTTTTTTGCACGCCTATTCTTGCATGTCTCAGCTCGCTTGTGGACAAGTGAGCAAGTGAAAAAGTAAGCCTTACAAATATTTTTTTAGAGTGAGTTGGCAATTTGTAGCAGCGCTACAAATTGCCAACTCATGATAGTACATGTAGTTTAGCGGCCAGCTACCGCGATTCTGTCAACTTGTGGGATGACTTCGGAGGCTAGCAAGTCGAATACATCTGGATCGGTCACGTTTTGCAGGCTGAAAATTCCCTGGTCGATACCGATAGATGCCTCGTCCGCGTAGAAATCGACCAGCGCTGCCGGTGTTGTCGATCCATCTCTACCATCGCGCGTCAGTTTTACTGAATTGAGCGTGGTCTTCTCTATCTGTTCGTAGGGACGACCCAGGGCTTCGCAGTGTTCGCGTAGAACATCCAGTTTATGCTGTAATGCTTCTTTGCCCAGGCGTGCGAAGAGGTTACAGGCATCGCCGTATTGGGCGACCAGTCGCAGGGTCTTGCGCTCACCACTCCCGCCAATCAGTATCGGAGGGTGCGGCCTCTGTACAGGTCGTGGCGAATTGAGCAGGCGAGCCAGGTGATAGTACTTGCCGTTATAGGGTTTTTCGTCACCAGACCACATTTGGTGGACTATTTGGAGCGTCTCCTCCAGTCGCTCGAAGCGTTCTGCCAATGGTGGGAAAGGGACGCCTAACCCCACGTGTTCAGCCTCGTTCCAGGCTGCTCCAATACCAAGGTAGGCGCGTCCCTCGGAGAGGACATCCAGGGTTGTGACAGTCTTCACCAGGATACCTGGATAGCGATAGGTGACACCCGTCACCATAGTGCCAAGCTTGATACGGCTGGTTTTACCGGCGGCGAAGGCCAGGGCGCTCCATCCTTCAAGCATCTCGTTTTCTGCTGGACCGACGGAGCCTATCTGGAAGAAATGATCCATGACCCAAAAACTGTAGAGGCCAGCTTTGTCGGCGCGCTCCGCGATCTCGCCAAAGGTCCTACCGAGCTGGCTCTGCCCGTTGGGCCAGGTGAAATTAGGTACTTGCAATCCTAACCGCATATGTTAGCTCCCTTACTGAGTGCTATATCGTTGAATATGTAGTAGCAACCTGGAACCGCAGCTGCTATCCAAACGATAGTTATTATACTAATGGAAAGTGCTTTGTATCAAGTGCAATGCCACGCTGAAAAGTATGCTGGATACCTTCGTGTAAAGATCATGAGATACAACTTCGCTGGAAAGGCAAGGCGATAGATATGCCCGCACCCCATGTAACTCCAGCAACTCGTCAACCGCAGGAGTCTGAATCACTGTTTTCGCTGAAACGACCCTGGTGGCGCTCGCTGGTGCTTATATTATTGCTGTTGCTCTCAGTAGCTCTCTATGTCGTGCTGATCAATGTGGCCGCGCCAGAGAATACGCTTTTGTTCGCACCATTTTTGCAAACCTGGATGGTTTGCTTTGTACCGTATTTCGCGGCGTGCGCACTTGTCCTGGCAACGAAACCGGCGCCTGGCCGGTGGCGCTGGATAGAACTGGGTATTATATTCGTGGGCGCGCTGGTCTTTCGCGTCATGCTGCTGCCTTTGCCTCCAAATTTGTCACATGATTCCTGGCGTTACCTGTGGGATGCCAGGGTTACCTTGCGTGGATATAGTCCCTATGTCTACCTTCCCTGGGATAAGACCTTTCTCTCGCTGCGTGATTTCATTTATGAAAACAGCCGTTATCGCAATGTGCCAACACTTTATCCACCAGGAGCACAGGCTGTTTTCCTCTTGAGCTATCTGCTCGCACCCAGCAATTTGTTTTTTCTCAAAGGGATTTTCATCGTCTTCGATATGCTAACCTGTGGCGCGCTGGCCTTGCTCTTGAGGCAAAAAAATAGTGATCCACGGCGTGCCATTATCTATGCCTGGTGTCCGCTGCCTATCGTGGAATTTGCGCTGCAAGGTCATGTTGATGTGATAACTATAACGTTCACCATACTTGCTGTATTGTGTGCGACAGCTACCTGGCGGGGTTCACGCGCCGTTACAGGCTTTTTGATAGGGATGGCGACACTGACGAAAATCTATCCCATTATCTTGCTGATTGTCATCATGCGGCGGCGCGATTGGGCATTGTTGACCACCTGTTTCGCCACTATTCTTGTGGGCTATATTCCCTATTTGATACTGGGGCATGGGCAAGTTTTGGGCTATTTCTCAGGATACGCGAGTGAACAGGGTGGAAATGCTGGTGTTGTGCAGTTGCTTACCTACTCGATCAGCCAGCATTTTCACTTTACTTTAGCCGAGACTATACTGCAGGAACACATTGTCGATGTGATCGTCATCTGCGGCACATCACTTGTCGTACTCGCGCTTCGTCTATGGAAGGTCAGTATGGAAGTAACGACCCTCCTGATGATTGGCGCTATCCTGGCGATCTCCTCACACGTTTTCCCCTGGTACGCCACAGCATTTTTACCCTGGATAGCCATGCTGATAGGTCCGCTGTGGACACGCCGGCGTCTGAGTGGGAAGGGTTTGGCGATTCTGATGACCTGGTACTTTACCACAGCCACATTGTCCGGTTACTTTTTCTCAAATACGCGGGATTGGCATGTCTACTATGTATTTGTCTACGATGCAACGCTGTTGGGATTGGGTATAGCTCTCATTGTCGGTTTATGGGGTTGGGTAAAACACGTGCATAGAATGCCGGTAGAGGAGAAACTGGAGTGACTCAGCAATGCGTAGATGAAAAGACGCAAAGCTGACTTGAACTGTAACAAATAACCTCGTGCGTGATACTATTCTATATTGGGAAGCATGATCTGAAAAACGAAAGGGGAATGCCGTGTCTCAAAACGATATCAAACTCTACGGCACAAATTGGTGCAGTGACTGCAAACGCAGTAAAAAATTTTTAGGCGAGCAGCGTATCCACTACGATTATATCAACATCGAAGAAGATGCCAAGGGACAGGCCTATGTGCAGAAGGTGCAGAACGGGGGCCTCTCTATTCCAACCATAGTTTTCGGTGATGGCTCGATTTTAATTGAACCATCGAACGCGCAACTGGCGGCCAAACTGGGGCTGGAGACGAAGGCGAAATGCGAGTTCTATGACCTGATCGTCGTAGGCGGTGGTCCAACAGCGCTCACCACCGCCATTTATGCCGCTAGAGACGGTTTTGATGTGCTGGTGATCGAACGCAGCGGACTGGGCGGCCAGGCCGGTATTACCGAGTGCCTGGATAACTACCCGGGGTTTCCTGAAGGGGTGACCGGTGCCGAGTTCGCCAGTCGCATTATCGAGCAGGCAAAGCGTTTTGGAGTGGAACTGCTCTCGGCGCAAAACGTTAAGCGCGTTGGCAATGACGAGGAAGCGCATTTTGTCGCGACAGACTCGGGGCATATCTATCGCAGCAACGCGGTTTTGATTGCCACCGGTTCGACCTACAAACTGTTGGGGGTGCCGGGCGAAGAAGATTTTATTGGCGCTGGCGTGCATTTTTGCGCTACCTGCGATGGGCCATTCTATAAAGGGCGCGAGGTGGCGGTGATCGGCGGCGGCAATAGTGCCGTAGAAGAGGCGGCCTTCCTGACGCGCTTCTCCCCCAGGGTGAAGATACTGGTACGCGGCTCCGAACTATCGGCCAGCAAAGTTGCCGCAGACAAAGCTAAGGACTCGCCCGCAATAGAGGTGAGTTACAATACCGAAGTGGCGGAGTTC
>VBHS01000355.1 GCA_005881295.1 Chloroflexota bacterium | reverse complement strand
CCCATCAATTTCAGCCATCGCCCTGCCTCCTTTCTGGTGTTATCATTTTCTTACCGGCACTAATCTCTTGAGCACTAACGAAGATCAACACTTCCAGGCAGTGCTTGACGATCAGAAACAAATCACAGAATGTTAAACACGATACACATACATCAGCATCTCGATAAACGGGATGCCACAATTTTTTTAACTAGAATTGGCAGCGGTTTTCTTCATGGCATTCTCTATCTCTTCAGTACGACGTCTTATTGTTTTTCCCGTATCATTGCACCCTTTAAAAGATAAAAACTTTGCTCCATTCTTGTTTGGCTCATTTCTCTCAAGCATCGGCTTCTGGGTACAGTCAGTAGGACAGAGCTGGCAAGTATTGCAATTGACGAACTCAGCATTCCTGCTTGGCCTGGTTGGCTTTGCCGCACTGTTCCCGAACATTGTCCTGTCTCTCTTCGGTGGCGTCATTGCTGACCGCGTTAATCGGCGCCCCTTGCTGATAGCCACGCAGATCATCTTCCTGAGCACGGCGACGTTATTGGGCATCTTAACCACGCTGCATATTATCACCGTCTGGCAGATCATTCTGATGGCGCTCATTAATGGAACATTTAATACAGTTGGCATCCCTGCCTGGCAAGCCTTTATCGGCGATCTTTTGGAGCTGGAGCAACTCAAACAGGGCATTGCTTTAAACTCAATGCAGTTCAATCTCTCCCAGCCGCCAGCAAGGTATGTGGCAGGATTTACGCGAGGGATTGAGCTTTGCCAGGAAGCGTCCATCATTGCGGGTGATTTTGTTGCTACAATTCATTATCGCATTTCTCGTCTTCCCGTATATTGTACTCCTGCCAATCTTCGCGCGCGACATCTTTCATATAGGGGCTCCAGGTCTTGGTGTGCTGAACTCAGCATCTGGTATCGGTGCGCTGTCGGGAGCTATCCTCCTGGTGGTGCTGAGCCAGCATCTAAAGCGAGGGAAATTTCTTCTCGTGCTATTGTGTGTTCTAGGCGGCCTTGCCAGCCTCGCCTTTGCCTTAATCAACGTATTGAACGTTGCCATCTTGCTCCTGATCGCCTTAGGCGCCTGTACTGTGATGTCGATGACCAGCACAAACACTGCGTTGCAATTACTGACGCCGGAACATATGCGAGGACGAGTACTAAGCCTCTGGGTGATGACTGCATTGGGCCTGGCACCCTTTGGGAATCTTCTCGCCGGTTGGGTTGCGCAATCGATTGGTGCGCCTTCCACGCTGGCAATCGGTGGGATCCTGTGTGCTTGCGGGGCATTGCTCATAGCGGCAATCAGCAAAGGACGTAAGTTGAACGTTATGCGGCTAGTCTCGTCCACCCGCAACATCCCTTGATGTGGTTGTGGTGCCTTTACCTGCACTCCCATGCCTGATGTCGAACTTCCAGGGGAGACAGACCGGCCGCTTGCCGCACGCGCCGCGAGAAATGATAGCTCGTGCGGAAGCCGCAGCGTTCGGCGATCTCGCCCACGCTGAGACCGGTCTGTCTCAGGAGTTCGATTCCCTGTGTCACACGTCTCTCCCAGAGGTAGGCCATTGGCGTTGTGTTCAACTCCTGCCGGAACATGCGAATGAGATGCGGTGGACTGACCGCTGCCGCCGTGGCGATCATATCGAGGGTAAGCGGCTCACCTAAATGTGCGTGAATGAAGTGACGCGCATTCTCGACCGCTGGATCTGGCAGCGTTGTTGCACCGTCCATGAGCAGTTCGCCTTCACCAATGTAGCGCCAAATCATCTGTACAGCAAGGGCTTTTAGCAGAGTATCAGCAGTCGAAAGTGGGGAGTTTCTCAATGCCAGTGCTTCACGTATAAGATCGGTCATAGCCGGAGAGAGTTGTAGAGGCCACGGCAACCGGGCCAGCCGGGCAAGCAACGTCTCTGAAAGCTGTGGGATAAAGATGTGGAGCCAGCTATGCCAGGTCTCGCATTCTTCCGCATAAGCGAAACGCTCTTCATGCCCGGGGAAAAGCACGCACACTGTATCGGCGAGAGAGGTGCGCGGCACACCGTCAATCCAGACCGTCATGCGCCCAGAGTGGAGCATGACCAGTTGGAGGTTGCGCTGCAGGCGAGGGCCAAAGACACCACCTGGTGGGTAGATTACCTCGCCCACGCTCACCTTTTCAGGCCAGAAGCATTTGTCATCGATCATCGCGATGGTCCTTCACGAGTAACAAGAGGTACCTCTGTATGTATATATTTGCTGGGATCTTTCTGTGGAGATAGCTGATTCCGCGCATTTCAGACACATTCCAATCAATTTCAGGTATCGTTCTCCCTTATTCTAATGATATCATTACAAAATAAGCAATAATCAGCGGCAGTATTATCACATAGCTTTTGCTCATTGGAGACACGCCGCTGATTTATGAAGACTAGTGCAGAATAAAGAGACCATTTCGGTAAAAGGAGGCGCCCCTGGAACATCTCCCCATTTGATGCACGAACTCACACAGTGAAACAAATGATACAAATGAAACAAGTGAAACAAATGATACAAATCTCATTGGAATGAAATTAGGAAGGGCATCTACTGACAATGAATGATGAACAAACCACAGGTTCTGTAGTGCGTGTGGGTATAATTGGCCTGGGCTATGCTGGAGAAACACATCTCAAATCGTATCGACAACTCCCCAACGTGCAGGTGGTTGCGTTGGCCGGGTTTGAAGAGGACAAATTGGCACATCTCGGCACAACCTATGAGGTACCGCACCTTTACCACCATTACGAGGAACTATTGGCTCGTGACGACCTCGACGCCATTAGTATCTGTGTCCCCAACTACCTGCACGCACCCATAGCCATAGCAGCGTTTGAGCAAGGTAGGCACGTGCTATGCGAAAAGCCCCTGGCTCGCACAGGAGCAGAGGCCGAGCAGATTACGAGGGCAGCGATCAAGGCCAACCGCGTTCTGAAGGTGGTCTTCAACCAGCGGGCCCGCGGCGATGTGCAGGTACTCAAACGTTACATCGAAACGGGTAGCTTAGGGCGTATCTATTACGCGAAGGCAAGCTGGATGCGACGATATGGTATTCCTGGTAAAGGTAGCTGGTTCATAAACAAAGAAATGGCTGGCGGTGGTCCACTGCTCGATGTGGGTGTCCATGTGCTTGACCTGGCGCTGCACCTGCTCGGTGAACCAAGAGTGTTGACGGTAAGTGCCTCGACCTACACTGAATTTGGTGGGCGCGATGACGCAGTGAACAAAATTAAACCGGGCAAGTTCTATGTGGGCAGCAAATATGAAGTTGAAGACCTGGCAACAGCCTTTTTACGGTTCGCAGATGGCACGACGCTTCTATTGGAGGCCAGTTGGGCAACGCACAGCAGCGCGGAAGATGACTTCGGTGTGACATTTTATGGAACAGAAGGCGGCGCTGAGATCAAGGTCCATAACTACAACTGGCAGGATACCTTGCGCATCTTTACAGATATGGTCGGTGCGCCAGTTGAGATACGCCCGCAGCTTACCCGGGGCGAAGGTCACCTGGTGGCAGTGCGCGAGTTCATTGCCGCAATTACGAGCGGCAACTGGTCAGTGGACAAGGGTAGTGATGGATTATACCGGGCGCGCATTCTCGATGCCTGCTATGCTTCAGCGCTGCGAGGCCGTGAAGTACCCATTGCCGGTGATGGAACCATTGCAACTTAAATTAAGCAATATAACGCTGCTCCCGTTTCCAGGATAGCTGCGAAGGCATCTTTAAAGATAGAAAGAATAAACCGATGACAACAAATACACGAGATATACATGTCACTGTCTGGAACGAATATCGCCACGAGCGCCAGGATGAAGGCGTTGCAGCGATCTACCCCGAAGGCATTCATGCCACACTGGCTGCCGCATTACGTAAAGCAGAGCTGACGGTGCGCACCGCAACTCTGGATGAACCCGAACATGGCCTTTCAGTTGACGTGCTCAACGCCACGGATGTACTGGTCTGGTGGGGACATATGGCTCATGGCGAGGTTAGTGACGACGTCGTGGCACGCGTACAGCAGCGAGTGCTGGACGGTATGGGGCTGATTGTGCTGCATTCTGGCCACTTCTCCAAGATTTTCAGAACCCTGATGGGTACAAATTGCGACCTCAGATGGCGTGAAAGTAACGATCATGAACGCCTCTGGGTAACTGCGCCAGGGCACCCCATTACGGAGGGATTGGGCGACTTCATTGAGATCGAGCACGAGGAAACGTATGGCGAACCTTTCGATGTACCGCCGCCAGAAACGCTTGTTTTCGTGAGCTGGTTTAGCGGCGGTGAGGTGTTCCGTAGCGGTTGCTGCTACACACGTGGTCAGGGCAGAATTTTCTACTTCCGCCCCGGTCACGAAACGTTGCCAACGTAC
>VBHS01000354.1 GCA_005881295.1 Chloroflexota bacterium | reverse complement strand
TTCTGGGAGGCGCACCTGGTCATGATGGACGAGGACTACTGGCACATCGAAAACCTGGCCAACCTGGATCAGCTTCCTCCTCATGGTTTCAAGTTGTCTGTTTTTCCTATTAAGTGGGTTGGTATGACGGCTGCACCTGTACGAGCGGTAGGAATCATCGATGAATAACAAAGCCCTTGTACTCTGGTTTTTAGAAGAAGCATGCAGGGATGTGCGCCTTGCCGGTGGCAAAGGCGCAAGCCTGGCAAACATGACAGCTCAGGGGTTACCTGTCCCTCCTGGCTTTGTGATCCCTGCCTACGTGCTTGAACAGGCGGTGGATGCCGGGCAACTGCGCGAACTGGCACTGGCCCAAAATGCTGAAGGCGCACAGGCATTCGTGCGCCAGTCTCACCCTCCACACCACATAATCAAATCCTGCTACGAACGTGTTGGTGGGAAGGTAGCGGTGCGCTCTTCTGCATGTGCCGAGGACTCGGAAACTGCCAGTTACGCGGGCCAGCAAGAGACCTACCTCAATGTGGCTGGGGGCGATGAGGTATGCCTTCGCGTTGTTGATTGCTGGGCTTCGTTCTTTAGCGAACGGGCACTCTTCTACCGTGCGCGTAAAGGCTCACTTGCCGATCTCGGTATGGCTGTGGTTGTGCAAAAGATGCTAGACCCGCTCAAATCTGGCGTCATCTTCACCGCTGACCCCGTCAGTCGCAGGCGCGACCGCATGATCATTGAAGCCGTCTTCGGTCTGGGTGAGCAGGTTGTTTCAGGAACAGTGACTCCTGACCACTATGTTGTCGACCGCGCAGGGAATATCAAACGTGAACATATTGTGGATAAGCGAGTGCTCGAACCCGAAGAGATCCGCCAGATTGTGGAGCTTGGCCGTAAGTTGGAGGAGCACTTCGGTAAGCCCCAGGATATCGAGTGGGGCATTGAAAATGGCAATGTGTACCTGTTGCAATCTCGACCTGTGACGACGTTATGACCCTGGAATGCTGAGAAGAACGCTATGAGTCGAAATATCCCGCAATGGTTGGCACCAACTTCTCTTCAAGAGGCTCTGGCCTTGCGTGCTCAATTGGGCGACGAGGCGACAGTTGTGGCCGGAGGCACCTTCATCGGTATTTTGATGAACCAGAAGATCATGCAACCTCAGGCTCTCCTATCGCTTCGCAATGTCTCTGAACTCGCTTTTATTGAGGCAAGCCAGGATGAAGGGTCATTGCTGCGCATTGGGGCCATGACTACCCATCGGGCAGTGGAACGCTCTCCGCTTATTCGCCAGGAGTGGCCTGTTCTTGCCTCTACCTTCTCACTTGTGGCAAGTCCCCGCGTGCGCAACCAGGCTACAGTTGGTGGTGTGCTGGCCGATGCCGACTACGCCTCAGACCCGCCGACGCTGTTGCAAGCCCTTAATGCTCGGGTGGTCGTCCGTAGCCAGAAGAGTGAGCGTGAGATTCCGGTAGAGGAACTCATTATCGGCTATTACGAGACCTCGCTGCGCCCGGATGAGCTGCTCGTCGAGGTACGTGTTCCACGCAATAGGGAGCGGGTGGTCTACCGTAAGTTCCGCTCGCGCTCAAGCGAAGATCGCCCGTGTGTCGCAGTTGCTGCTGCACAGGTTGACGGAAAACTGCGCGTCGTGGTTGGTGCTGTAGCCGAAAAGCCCCAGTATTTCCCTGAAATTTGTGCCCTTGCCGAAGGTGAGACGGGTGGCTACACTCGCGAACTGGTGACTGAGATTGGTCAGCGTTACGCAGAGTCCATCGAGCCCATCTCCGACTCGCGTGGGTCAGCCGCGTATCGTCGACGTGTCATTGCAGTGGAGGTGCGTCGCGCTCTGGAGGAGATGGTGCCATGAGTAATCCGCGCGTGACCGGAGCTATTCGCTATGCTCAGGATGTCGAGTTTGAGGGGATGCTGCACGCAAGCATTCTTCGTTCGCCTTACCCACATGCCCGCATCCTGCGCGTCGATGCCTCAGCTGTCCCCGATTCTGTTGTCGTGCTTACACCAGACGATATCCGTGACTTCGGCAGCTACGGCTGTCAGATTCAGGATCAAACGGTGCTGCCCCGCGACCGTGTGCGTTTTGTGGGTGATCCGGTGTTGGCTGTTGCTGCGCCTACAAAACGGGAAGCTGATGAGGCTCTCAACCTGATTGACGTAGAGTATGAGCGACTTCCAGGCGTGTTCGATGCTGTCGAGGCGGTAGCGGAAGGAGCGCCACTTGTGCATGAACATCATGCCATCTCGGAAAACGATGCTGCCTACTTCGGCATACGTCCACAGGAGGGCACCAATATTTGCCACCGCTTTCGCATCCGGCATGGCGATATGGAAGAGGGCTTCAAGCAGGCAGATGTGGTCGTTGAGGAAACATATCGAACGCCGGGCGCACAACACGCTGCTATGGAACCGCATGCGTCGGTTGCGCGGTGGCAGGATGGTCGCCTCGAGGTCTGGACAGGCACGCAAACCCCTTTCAACCTGCGTATGGACCTGGCTGGCATCTTCAACATACCTGAGAGCCAGATTCGCATTATTTCTCCTCCCATGGGCGGTGCTTTTGGAGCAAAGACGTTTGTGCGCACCGAGGCGATTGCCGCTTGCCTTGCGCAGAAGGCGGGTCGACCTGTGAAAGTCGTGCTCAGCCGGTACGAGGAGTGGCTGACGCTTAACCGTCACCCGGCAACGCTGCAAGTGAAGCTCGGGGCTCGTGCTGATGGCACGTTGGTCGCAAAAAGGGTTGTCTGCTGGGTCGATACAGGCGCGTATGCCGATTGTGGGCCGGGCGTCGCTCAAAAGATGGGTTATGCTGCTGTTGGGCCATACCGTATCCCACAGGTTTGGGTCGACTCCCTCTGCGTCTACACAAACCTGCCTCCGAACGGGGCCTTCCGCGGATATGGAGCTATGCAGGCTGTTTGGGCCTCGGAACGCACCATGGATATACTCGCTGCAAAGTTGGGTATGGACCCCCTGGAACTCCGGCTCAAGAATGTACTCGTGGATGGCGACCAATTCTGCACGGGAGAGATCATGCACGATGTACACTTCATCGAGTGTCTTCATGCCGCTGCAGGTACGATTGGTTGGGCAGACAATAAACAGGGGAAGGGACTCTGCGTACTCATGAAGGGCATGCAAACCCCGAGCCGGGCCTCTATCGTGGTCGAGGCAAATGACGATGGCAGCTACACGGTTCACTGCGCTACTGCTGAGATGGGGCAGGGAGCATGGCATTCCATCCGACTCATGGCTGCCGAACTTCTTGGCGTGGAGCTAGAGAAGGTACACTATGCCGAACCTGATACAGATATCGTACCCTATGATACGCGCACCACCTCGAGTCGCTCCACCTACATGATGGGCCGTGCCCTCGTAGAGGCCGTTCGCGATCTCAAGAGGAAAGGCGAGCTTGGCTACGGTGAGTGCGTGAATAAAGGCGGTCTTGACCCCGATACCGGCCAGGGCATTGCCTCGACCCACTGGCACCAGGGTGCTGCTGCCGCCGAGGTTCGCGTTGACGAAGAGACAGGAAAATTTCAGGTGCTCAAGCTCTATACCTCGATCTATGCAGGACGCGTCGTCAATCGTCCAGGTGCGGAACTGCAAAACGAAGGATCGATGATTATGGGCCTTGGCACAACGCTCTTCGAGGAGATCGCTTTTGAGGATGGTCAGCCGGCAAATGCTAACCTCTCCGACTACAACCTCCCCGCGGCAGGTGATCTTCCCGAGTCTTTTACCAGTGACCTGTTTGAGCGAGAGGGAGCCGAAGTACATGGTCTGGGCGAGACCGCACTGCCGCCGGTACCTCCCGCGATTGGCAATGCGCTGTATTCCCTCGGCATACATGTTACCGATCTACCCCTGTCGGCGGAGAAGGTGCTGAATGCAATCGATTCTCGACAGCAGGCGAAGGGAGGCCGCGCATGAAAATTCACTTCAAGGTGAATGGAACTCCCACAGAGGTTGAAGCGCAGGCGGACGAAATGCTGCTTGAGGTACTCCGGCGCGAGCTAGACCTCAGGAGCGTGCGAGCAACCTGCGGCATCGGCATATGCGGAGCCTGTACCGCACTTGTCAATGGGGAACCAATCTCCACCTGCATTTTCCTGGCACCACTTGCAGAAGGATGCGAGATTACCACAGTAGAGGGATTGAGTGGCGATCATCCAGTCCAACGTGCATTTGAGGAAGAACACGCCTTCC
>VBHS01000353.1 GCA_005881295.1 Chloroflexota bacterium | reverse complement strand
CTCTATGGCGCTGAAAAGTTCCTTCGCCACAGGAATGTGCCGGTCCTGCTGCTGGCCAAATACACTTAAGAGGCAGCAGACTTACCTGTACCTGCTGCTGGCAAGCGGAGCGCAGGCAACACCTGGGCCAGCTCTTCTCGCTGCGGCTCCAACCAGGCTGGCAGCTCCAGATGGGTTCCCAGTTGCTCGACGGGCTCATCCACCGTGAAGCCGGGGGGATCGGTCGCGATTTCGAACAGGATGCCTCCCGGTTCGCGAAAGTAAATCGAGTGGAAGTACTTGCGATCCAGCACCGGCGTGACATTGAGGTCGAGACCAGCGAGCGTCCCGCGCCAGGCTTGTTGGCGCTCATCAGTGGGTGTTCGCCAGGCCACATGATGGACCGTTCCACTAGCCACATGCCCGCGCCGCAGCCCCGGAGCACAGCGCACATCCACATACGCGCTCGGCCCTCCCTCAGCGACTTCGTAGCGGAACACGTTGTTTTCCTGGCCGAGGAGACGAAAGCCCAGGGTGTCGGTCAAGAGCTTGGCCGTGCGCTCGTAGCCATCCTCCGACAAGGTGACGGTGTGCAGGCCCCGCATCGCATATTCAGCAGGCACTGGTCCCTCTGCCCAGGCTGGACGCAGCTCGGCCTGCGGGTGAGCGACCAGTTCGATGACGAGCCCATCTGGGTCTTGCAGGGAAAGGACGGTTTCGTCAAAACGCGACGCGGGTCCTGTGAAGGAGACGCCTTGTTGGCTCAGGCGCTCGATCCAATAGTCTATTGACCCTTGAGGAATAGAGAAGGACGTCACCGTCACTTGTCCTGTTCCCTGCCGTCCCTTTGGGACTCCTGGCCAGGCAAAGAACGTCAGCAGGGTGCCAGGATGACCCAGCTTATCCCCATAATACAGGTGGTAGGACCTGGGGTCGTCAAAGTTGACCGTCAGTTTCACCAGCCGCAGACCCAGCACCGCGGTGTAGAAATCTACATTGCGCTGCGGGTCGTCTGCAATCGCCGTCACATGATGAATACCGAGAATATCTTGACTCATCGTCTCGACCTCTTTCGCAAGTTTGACCGCTTCACTTAAGTGTTCGCCTTTCGGCACGACGCGATTCACCAGTCCCCGATCCGCCATCTCCTGTGCGGTGGCTTGCACACCGGTCAACACCATCTCCATGGTGCGATACTTGCCAAGCGTCCGTGCTAAGCGCTGTGTGCCCCCCGCCCCTGGTATGACCCCAAGGGTGATTTCAGGTTGTCCAAAGCGCGCATCCTCTGATGCCACGATCATGTCACAATGCATCGCCAGTTCGCAGCCGCCACCCAGGGCATAGCCACCCACCGCCGCAATCAAGGGCTTTTTGACGCGTCGAATGCGGATCCAGTTCTCAAAACCGCCCAGCAGCATATCGATAGGCGACTTGTCCGACATTTCTTTGATGTCGGCTCCGGCTGCAAACGCTTTCTCGCCTGCACCGGTGATGACCATGCAGCGAATCTCTTCATCGCGATCAAGCTCCTCTAGCGCATTGGCAAGTTCGCTGACAAGCTGAAAATTAAGCGCGTTGAGTTCATTTGGCCGATTCAGGGTGACAATCCCAACGCGCTCATCGCGGTCAACTAGAATAGATTGGTAATTTGACATGCCTCTCCTCCTTTGAAGTTTAGAGTAATTTCATGGCTTGCTTGCTATCAACAAGGAACGATGTGAGCTCCGGAAAATAAGCGTCATTCCTCATTTCTCATAAGAATGCGGAGCGTTCGTGCAGACTCCTCGTCCATGTGATAACTCTCAGCGTCCGAAGGGAATGTCCCCGCCTGGACATCGGCGAAGAAGCCCTGCAGGGCCTCGGTAGCTACATTGGCCAGGTGAGCGTACTGGCGAACAAACTTGGGAACCCGTCCATCGTAGAGACCCAACACATCGTGATAGACAAGCACCTGTCCATCGCAGTGTGGTCCTGCAATGCCAATTGTTGGAACCGGCACTTCCTGCGTCACGATCTGTGCCAGTACATCAGGCACCCCTTCCAGAACGATCGCAAAGACGCCTGCAGCAACCAGTGCATGGGCATCAGTCACCAACTCGCGGGCTGCCTCGGCCCTCTTGCCCTGGACCCGGTAGCCACCCATGACGTGGATCGATTGTGGGGTAAGCCCCAGGTGCCCCATCACTGGAATCTCGGCAGCGAGGATCGCTTCTATCACCGCCAGTCGCTTGCGGCCTCCCTCAAGTTTCACGCATTCCGCCCGACCCTCACGTATGAAGCGGCCCGCATTGCGCACGGCCTCCTCTACAGAGACATGGTAGCTCAGCCAGGGCATATCGCCTACGATCAAAGCGCCAGGTTTTGCTCGTGCTACAGCAGCCGTATGGTGAATCATTACATCCACTGTGGCGGGGAGGGTATCGTCATATCCTAAGACTACGTGCGCCAGCGTATCGCCTACCAGGATCATATCCGCTCCGGCTCTATCAGCGATGCGTGCCGAAGGGGCATCATAGGCTGTTACCATCTTAATCTTAGGCCCACACTTTCGGGCCTGTATAGCGGGTACGGTCACTTTCTCCCGCATCGTCGTTCCTTGCCTTACATTTAACGAACCGACTTCAGTTCGGTCTCTTCTTCAACTTCGTAACTTGTGGTCACCTCCGCCACTTTGCCAAGCATTGCAATCACCGGACAATAACGGGTTACGGAAAGTTCGATGGCTCGCGCTACAGCCTGCGGATCAACATGTTGGCCCCGCACCCGGTAGAGTACTTCGATCCGGGTGTAGACCCTCGGGTGCTGGTCCGCCCGGCTCCCCTGCACTTCCACGCTGAGGCCGCTGACCTGTTGGCGTTTCTTACGCAGGATCGAGATGACATCCATGGCGGTGCAGCCAGCCAGAGCCTGCAGCAGCAAGCGAGGAGGCTGGGGGCCGGCACCCACGCCGCCCACGCTCTCCTCGGCATCAAGGTCTATGCGAAAGCCCTCTGTATTTCCAACAAAGTGCATGCCATCTGCCAGGGCGGCAGAGGCGGTTTCCGGCTCCTGGTCTTTGTTCTCTGTTGCCACGTTCGACCTCCTATTGTCTAGACTGCTCCTCCTCATAAAAATAAGAACGAACACAAATCTATTGATAATGTATCTCGTCCCCAGATGTGATGAGCCGGGCACCACGTTGGAATGTCGTCAAGTATACCAGCCATTGGAACCCGACCACCAGGCGGTTGCGAAAGCCAATCAAGAACATGAGATGCAGGACCAGCCACATGACCCATCCTAACAGACCGGCGGTGCGAAACTTGCCGATCGAAACGATGCTATAGTAGCGTCCCACAGTGGCCATATTCCCTTTATCAACATAGCGAAAAGCCTCGGGGTGTGGTTTGCCAGCGACCCGGTCAGCAATGACGGAAGCGACATGCTGTCCTTGCTGGATCGCCACCTGAGCGACTCCCGGCAGCGGCTTGCCATCTTGGGTAAAACTGGCCGTATCCCCAATGACAAAGATGTTGGGATGCCCTTGAACAGACACATCACTGCCGACCTTGACACGCCCTCCCCGGTCCGTCTCAGCACCCAGCCACTCTCCTGCAGGTGATGCTGCCACCCCTGCTGTCCAGATGACCGTTTTGGCAGGAATACGTTCTCCAGCAATCACGGCTCCATCACAGTCGATCGCTTCGACAGGGGAATTCGTTCGCACTTCGACCCCCAGACGATTGAGGGCAGTCTGTGCTTTTTTTGCTAATCGCTCATCGAAAGCCATCAGGATGCGTGGAAGCGCCTCGACAAGCACAATACGAGCTTGCTCTGTCTTGATATGGCGAAAGTCGGAGACCAGGGTTTTGTGGGCCAGACCCGCAATCGCTCCCGCCATCTCGACTCCCGTTGGGCCAGCGCCCACCAGCACAAATGTGAGTAGCGCTTTGCGTTTCTCTGGGTCCGTCTCCCGTTCTGCCATCTCAAAGGCCTGCAGTATCTTGCGTCGAATAGCGGTCGCCTGGACAATCGATTTGAGTCCAGGAGCGCATTGTGCCCAGTCATTATGCCCAAAGTAACTGTCGCGTGCGCCAGTCGCCAGGATCAAGTAGTCGTAGGGCACGTATTGATCATCGTCCAGGAGCACACGCTGGGCCTGTGTATCCACCCCCATTACCTCGCCCAGCAGCACCTCAGTGTTCTTTTGTTTGCGCAGCACGCTGCGAATCGGGGCCGCAATTTCCGCCGGGGAGAGCACAGCCGTTGCCACCTGGTACAACAGCGGTTGAAACAGGTGATGGTTATTGCGGTCGATCACCGTCACATCGACAGGTACGTTGCGTAAGGCGCGTGCCGCATGTAAGCCACCAAAACCCGCCCCAACGATCACGACATTGGGCATGACCGCAGGCACAGGAGCAGGCGCACGCGCATCGCTCTGTGGTGTGACCTGCTTCTCATTGGCAGTGTTCGTCTCTGGTACCTCTTGCATATCAGTTACTTCCTCCCTTACGAGAAGTCACGTGCGCAAATGGTGCCTTCTCATCGGCCCGCGCGCGCATGTACACTCACGCGGGTGCCGTTAGCTTCACGATGGCTGTCTTTGCCTGATCTATCACTCCTCTGCCGGGCCTCGGTTTGGACCACCCAACGATCAGCTAGACGAGCAAGTGCAATTCATAGGCGGCCCGTTCCAGCTGTTCGCGGAACTGGGGCGCCGCAATGCTGATCAGCAAGCGAGCCCGGTCAGCGGTACTGCGTCCGAACAGCATGACCCTGCCATACTCGGTGACCACATAGTGGACGTGCGCCCGCGTGGTGGTCACCACCGCCCCGGGCGTCAGCGTGGGCACGATGCGTGAGACCTGTCCATCAATCGACGGGAGCTCGTACGGCATGTTACCCTCCCTGGCCTGGGGCGCCTGGGCTGTCGCGGGGAACGCTAGAACCGGTCGCCCGTGCGGAGCGTCGGCGGCACCCTGGAGAAAATCTATCTGCCCGCCCACTCCACTATACTGGGCGGTGCCAATCGACTCGGCACAGACCTGCCCGGTCAGATCCACCTCCAGGGCGCTATTGATGGCCACCATATGGTCAAATTGACGAATGACCTGGATATCGTTGGTGTAGCTGATCGAACGCAACTCAACCATGGGATTATCATCCAGAAAGTCCATGAGGCGGCGCGACCCAATGATAAAGCTGGCGACCATCTTGCCCCGGTCAAGGGCCTTACGGGACCCGGTAATGACTCCCCGCTCGACGAGGTCGAGTACACCCTCGGAGAACATTTCGCTATGGATGCCCAGATCACGCCGATCGGTTAATGCCTGGAGGACGGCATCGGGAATGGCGCCGATACCAAGTTGCAGCGTGGCCCCATCCTCGATCAGATCCGCTACATGCCGGCCTATCTCCCGCTGCATCTGGTTGGGCGCTTGTTGCCCCACCTCATGCAGGGGCCCATCCCAGTTCACCGCGTAATCCAGCTGGGAAAGATGCACGAAGCTATCGCCGTGGGCCCAGGGTACCTGGGGATTGACGAGGGCGACGACCTGGTGGGCATAAGCGACCGCCTCACAGGTAGCATCGACGGACGGGCCGAGCGAGCAATAGCCATGCTTGTCCGGGGGCGAGACCTGAATGAGCGCCACATCGATGGCCCAGGGTCCGCCTGGCATGAAGAGTTTGGGAATAGTGGACAGAAACGCAGGCGCATAACTGGCACGCCCGGCGCTGATGGCCTCACGTTCGCTCGCACCGACGAAGATCGAGCGCACATAAAAGTGCCCCGTCCAGCGTGGGTCCGTGTAGGGAACCGGGCCAAACGAGAGGGTCGAGAGGAGCTCAACGTCCTGGAGTTCCTCCCCGCGGGCGACCAGCGCCTCGATGAGAGGCGTCGGGGTCGAATGCCTCCCGTGCAGATACACGCGATTGCCAGACTTGACGACTTGCACGGCCGTCTTTGCGTCACACCATGTGGTCATGTTGCACCTCATTTTCTTTTCTCAAACACTCAATTGGTCGAGCATGATCAACTGAGGAGAAGCCGGCGGACTTACATGGCCTCGAATATCGCCGCGATGCCCTGTCCCCCACCGATGCACAGCGTGACCAGCGCATACTTGCCGCCGGTACGACGCAGTTCGTAAAGTGCCTTCACCACCAGAATGCAGCCTGTCGCGCCAACCGGGTGACCCAGCGAGATGCCACTGCCATTCGGGTTTGTGCGCTCCATAGGCAGGTCCAGCTCCCGAATCACTTCAATAGCCTGGGAGGCAAAAGCTTCATTCAGTTCAATCGTATCCATGTCCTGGACCGTCAGGCCGGTCCGCTCCATGACCTTCTTCACGGCCGGGATGGGTCCGACGCCCATGTATTTCGGCTCCACCCCGGCAAAG